>PYJC01000111.1 GCA_003635255.1 Candidatus Poribacteria bacterium
ATGAAATCACCGAGACTGAGGTTCGGTCTGTTAAACGGCTGTTCCGTCTGTTGACGGAGGTGGTGTAGTGTAGCGATGGGTTCCGTCCGCGCTGCGTCGGGATAGATTTCGGTGTCTTCACCGACACTATTGGCAGGGAAAAGCCCAACGACAGCGCGTGCTTGAAATCTTTTCTCTTCGATAATGATACGCAAAAGTGCTTCCGCATCTTTGAGGAGTTTCCGCGCCTCCTCACCGACCTCCGGATTTACCAATATATTTGGATACTTACCCCGGAGTCCCCAGATCGTGAAAAACGGACTCCAGTTGATGTAATCAACGAGTTCCGACAGCGCGTAGTCGTCAAAGACCTTAATCCCTATCATAGACGGTTCAGACGGCTGATAATGCTGCCAACCCGGTGTGAATTTCCGATCTTGTGCAACACTGAAAAGTTGGACTTTACAATCAATTAATAAAGATACTCCGGTAGACATTCCTTTCCAATTCTAAAGAAGTTAGTTATTTCTATCCTCACCGTGGAATCCTTATCGCAAGGTTTTGTGTGTAAATTATGTTGATAAATTCAGTTAGGTGAGCAAGGGCTTAAGCCAGCGTTTTGCTGTTTCGATGTCCATACCGGTGCGTTCCGCATAATCTGCGACCTGATCCTCCCCGATCCTGGCGATACTGAAATATCGAGACTCTGGATGCGAATAATACCAGCCACTCACAGACGCTGCTGGAAACATCGCCAGACTCTCCGTAAGCGTAATCCCCGTGTTTTCTGTGACCTTCAACAACTCAAACAGCGTCCGTTTTTGGGTGTGATCCGGACAGGCAGGATACCCCGGTGCCGGACGGATACCTCGGTATCTTTCGGCAATCAAGGCATCGTTATCCAACGCCTCATCAACGGCGTAGCCCCAAAGTTTTGTGCGGACGTGCCGATGCATCCGCTCCGCGAAAGCCTCTGCGAGTCGGTCTGCCAACGCCTTCGCCATAATACTATTGTAATCGTCCTGCTGCTGCTCAAACTCAGCACAGAATTCAGAGACACCGTGACCTGTTGTCACCGCAAATGCCCCGATATAGTCTGGCAGTGCTGTCGCTTTAGGTGCGATGAAATCACCGAGGCTGAGATTCGGTCTCGTGAACGGCTGTTCCGTCTGTTGACGTAGGTGGTGCAGTGTAGCGATCGGCTCTGTCCGCGCTGCGTCCGCATAGATTTCAGTGCCGTCACCGACACCATTGGCGGGGAAAAGCCCGATGACAGCCCGTGCTTGAAATCGTTTCTCTTCGACGATAACACGCAGAAGTGCTTCGGCATCTTTTAGGAGTTTGCGCGCTTCCTCGCCGACTTCCGGATTCTCTAATATATTCGGATATTTACCGCGGAGTCCCCATGTCGTAAAGAAAGGACTCCAGTCGATGTAGTCAACAAGTTCGTCCAAAGGGTAGTCGCCGAAGACCTTGATGCCGGTTATAGCGGGTGCAGGGGGTCGGTAATTTCGCCAGTCCGGGGTGAATCTCCGCGCTTGTGCCACAGTAAATGGCAGTAGATTCGCCTGTTTCCGGTTTTTTGCGCGACGTTCTCGGATCTCGGTGTATTCTTCACGGGTCCGTTCAGCGAACGCCTGCTGTTTTTCACTGCTCATCAAATCGCTAACAACGCCGACACTTCGGGACGCATCCTTGACATGAATCGTTGAACCGCTGTAAACGGGTTCAATTTGAACGGCGGTATGTATTTTAGAAGTGGTTGCGCCACCGATAAGGAGCGGGATACTGAAACCTTCACGTTCCATCTCTTCAGCGACGTGTACCATCTCATCTAACGATGGCGTGATAAGTCCGCTTAACCCGATAATATCGGCGTTCTCTTTGTGTGCCGTTTCGAGAATCTCTTCCGCCGGCACCATCACACCGAGGTCAATAACTTCATAGTTATTGCAGCCAAGCACAACGCCGACGATATTTTTCCCGATGTCGTGTACGTCGCCTTTCACTGTCGCCATCACGATTTTACCTCTCGATTGGATAGCACCCGCTGCCTGTTCCTTTTCGATGAACGGCACGAGCTGCGCGACGGCTTTTTTCATGACGCGCGCACTTTTAACAACTTGCGGTAAGAACATTTTACCGTCCCCGAAAAGTTCGCCGACGCGATTCATACCGTCCATCAACGGTCCTTCAATCACCCCTATCGGACGTTCATAGTTAAGGCGTGCTGCCTCGGTATCCGCTTCAATGTATTCGATAATTCCTTCAACGAGTGCGTGGCTGAGCCGTTTTTCAACCGGCAGTTTCCTCCATTTTCGGCTGATACGCTTCTTTTTGCCTTTACTTTGCAGCGTGCTGGCAAGATTAACGAGCCGATCCGTGGCATCTTCTCGTCGGTTGAATAGAACATCCTCTACTGCTTCAAGGAGTGCTTTTGGCAGATCATCATAGACCGCGAGTTGTCCAGCGTTGACAATCCCCATGTCCATACCAGCATTGATGGCATGGTAGAGGAACGCTGCATGCATCGCCTCGCGCACGGTGTCGTTGCCACGAAACGCAAAGGAGATATTGCTAACGCCGCCGCTCACCAAAGCGTGTGGACAGGCGGTTTTAATCTCTGCACACGCCTCAATAAATGCCTTCGCGTATTCGTTATGTTCTTCAATGCCGGTTGCGACAGCGAATATATTCGGGTCGAAGATGATGTCTTCCGGTGGAAACTTGACCCTTTTTGTCAAGAGTCGGTACGCCCTATGACAGATCTCGACTTTCCGCTCGTAGGTATCGGCTTGTCCATCTTCGTCAAATGCCATAACGATAACAGCAGCACCGTATCGACGGATCAAGCGTGCTTTTGCCAAGAAGTCTGCCTCTCCCTCTTTCAGGCTAATGGAGTTAACAACACCTTTGCCCTGAATGCATGCTAATCCAGCTTCTATAACCTCCCATCGACTCGAGTCTAACATAATGGGCAAGCGACTGATGTCCGGTTCCGCGGCGATCAGGTTGAGGAACTTAACGATTGCGGTTTTAGCATCTAACATGCCTGCGTCCATGTTGATGTCAATAAGTTGCGCGCCGTTTTCCACTTGATCTCTGGCGACCTCTAAGGCAGTCTCATATTCCTCATTTTTAATCAGTGTCTCAAATCGGCGCGAACCTGTTACGTTTGTCCGTTCACCAACGTTAACAAAGAGAGAATCAGGAGTGATGTTAAACGCTTCTAAACCACTGAGCCGACAAGCACGCGCTTGCGGGCTGGGCTGGCGTGGTGAGTATTCAGCGGCGACTTTGGTAACGGTTTCAATATGTTCGGGTTGACTGCCGCAACATCCGCCGACGATATTGACGAAACCGTTTTGTGCGAATTCGTGCATCCAATCCCCCATCTCCGCGGGCGTCTGTGTATACTGACCGAGTTCGTTAGGGAGTCCAGCGTTCGGATAGCAGATAACGGGGACATCCGCCATTTTCGCTATTTCGGCGAGGTAGGGACGGATCTGTTGCGCGCCGAAACCGCAGTTCAACCCGACAGCGAGCAGATTTGCGTGCCGAACAGAGTTCCAGAACGCTTCAACCGTCTGTCCCGAGAGGTTGCGTCCACCGCCGCCACTCCTGTCAGAGGAGACGATGAGCGGAATATCAATGTCTCGCGCTTCAGCGAGGGTTTGTATCGCGAAGAGTGCGGCTTTACAATTGAGTGTATCCATGACGGTTTCAACGAGAAGGAGATCAACGCCGCCATCAATTAAGCCTTCTGCTTGTGTTGTGTAAGCAGAAACAAGTTGTGAGAAGGTGACATTCCGATAGCCCGGATCGTTCACGTTTGGGGAGATGGAGCAGCTGCGATTGGTAGGTCCCATGCTCCCGGCAACAAAACGCGGTTTGCTCGGTGATGTCCATTTATCGGCAACCTCACGAGCGATTTGCGCAGCTGCATAGTTAACCTGATACGCGATGTCTTGGAGTTGGTAATCTGCCATTGAGACAGATGTACTCGTAAAGGTATTGGTTTCAATGATATCCGCACCCGCACTGCAATAATTTGCGTGTATCTCCCGGACAATGTGGGGTTGCGTAATGGAGAGCAGATCGTTGTAACCTTTCAGCTCAGCTGGATGATCTACAAACTGCTCGCCACGAAAATCTGTCTCCGTCAGCCGATAGGTCTGCAACAGTGACCCCATCGCACCGTCAAGAACCAGAATCCGTTTCTCCAGTTCGTTTTTAAGATATGTTATCCGTTCAGTACCTGCCATACGGTATATTTTTTTCTCCTTTTAGAAGTCCTAAATCTCAAACGATACGGACATCGTGCATTATAGTATACTACATACGAAACCACTTTGTCCATTTAAAGCCTGTAAAACTCGGGGCTATTTCGTTGAAGGTGGTTCATTATTCCAAACGTCCTGTCTTATTCAAGGCATGTGAAAATGTTATGCACCTTTTGCTCCTAAAAATAGTCTCTTTAATAATCGAGACTTACGCAATTCACTGGTAGGTACGGTTTCATGAAGTTTAATGATTTATAGTGAAACCTAAAAATAAAGAAACACTTTCTCCCCCGGTAGGGTTTTTGCTGGGGTGTTTCTTCGCGGTTTCCTAACCGCACCAGTTTTGGGGTGTCCCATTAATTCTAAGGTCCACCATAAATCGGTAAAATCGTTCATTAAATCGGCTTTTTAGAGGTATTTCGTATTGATGTTATTAGGTTTAGAGGAATTAGAAAACTTTTACTCATGTAATATGTGTGCGTTTGTTTTCAAGAAGTCAATGGTCATGGGGATTAAAAGTTGCATTTCACTCATTTTTTACAGGATCCGAATAATTGTGAGAAATTCCAGTCTAAAAATTCGTCTTTAATAATAGAGGGCATGAACTGTATCGTATTTTTTAATTTTACAAGGCTTGAGATTTGATTCAGCCTTTTCACAAATATGAACACACCCGATCTAAGTTACCACTTTGTAGCATAACCTGTTGAGTTGTGTAAAAGAAACAGAGAACACGCCGAATTTTTCGCAAAGATCAACGATAAGTAACCCTGTTTTTTAATTGACGATTTCCGTTAGACTTGTTAAAATTCAAAAAACAGAGACTTCACACTTGATACGAGGTGTATGACGAAAAATCCGCATAATATGGAGAACACAGCACAATGCAAATTGCCAATAAACAACACATTTTCTTCTTAAGTATAATCGCGCTTTTCACTACACTCTTCTTGGCACCGCTAAGCACATCCGCACAAGTTGTCACCATTCCGGATGAAAACCTACGCGCCGTTATTAACGAAGCCCTTGACAAACCCGAAAACGCACGCATCACACACGAAGAGATGCAAACACTAACCGCACTGGATACCTATAACAGAGGGATCACCGATTTAACCGGACTCGAAACCGCAACAAACCTCCGAGATTTGGCACTACGGGACAACTTGATATCCGACCTAACACCCCTTGCAGGCCTCACGCGCCTACAACATCTTGCCCTAAGCAACAATGTGATAGTTGACCTATTACCTCTTGCATCCCTTATCAACCTAAGACACATAGAAATTGGTGGCAATTTCATATCCGATTTATCACCTCTTGTATCCCTGATCAACCTAAGAGAAATAGGAATTGGTGGCAATCCCATATCCGATTTATCACCCCTTGCTGGGCTCATAAGACTCGAAGAAATATGGATGTCCGAAATCCCACTCGCCGACCTCACCCCCCTCTCAGGATTGATTAACCTCCGAGCCTTTTCCGGATGGGACACACCCATTGTGAACCTTGAGGCAATTGCAGAACTTCCCAAATTGTACGATATAAATGTATGCAACGCAGGAATATCAGACCTCTCGCCCTTAGCAAAAGCAAAAGGTCTAACAGGCCTCTATCTTGCTGAAAGCCAGATAACAGACCTTTCACCGATAGCCGGGTTAACCAACCTCAAATTCATCAGTTTCCGTGGGAATCAAATCTCCGATATATCGCCGCTCAAAAACTTAACGAACCTGACCTGGTTAGACCTGTCAGAAAACGAGATCTCGGATGTCTCACCCCTCGCTGAGAGCCAGGGACTCACATGGATAGACCTCAGCAATAATTTGATAACAGACCCAACACCCCTCACGAATTTGGACAACCTCAACTGGCTTGGTCTTGCGCGCAATACCATATCGGACGAAACTGTCTTCGACAAGTTCACAGACCGCACAGCTATCACACACTCTAATTTTGTGAATACCAGATTCCCGGAAGCAGGCCCCAAGATCGAGGGTCCCTGGCTCTGGGTGATCGTCCCCGGCACCCTACTTCACAAGAATACCGACCACATCGCGCAAGCAACAGGCGGCGCTGCCACTGAAATCAAAATCGCCACCTTCGGGGCAACCGAAGGCAAAACCGTCGGCGATAGTGAATGGGAGGCACATACACTCGCACCCACCGGCGGCGATAACCTCAACGAAATGACAGACGCACTCGGATGGGGCTTCGGCTCCGAAATATACGGCCACGTCGTCTACGGATCGGTTACCCTCAATTCACCGCAAGAACAGGAAACAACCATGCTCGTCGGCAGCAACGATGCCGTGAAAGTCTGGCTCAACGGCGAGAGGGTCCACTACAACCCCATCACACGCGGCGCAGGCGATTTTCAAGACGCTTTCCCCGTAACACTCAAAACTGGGGTAAACGTCCTCCTCGTTGCCGTTGATAACCATGGACACGGCGCATTCAGCGGGTTCTTTGGGTTCGCAAAGGATACCAACTATGCCGTTAACCCTATCAACAAAAAATTCGTCATCACTGTCCCAAGATGGGATGTCAATAGAGATGGCGAAGTCAATATCTTAGACCTTATCCTCGTCGCGCAAGACATCGGAAAAACCAGCGGAACTCACCTCCGAACAGATGTAAACGCCGACGGAACACGCGATATACAAGACCTCGTCCTTGTCGCCTCACACCTTGGAGAACTCAGCGGTCCCGCTGCGCCACCACTGCTAAGCCAAATCCTAACCCAGAGCCGAATTTCGCCAACCGTCCTACAGACATGGATCGCCCAAGCACAGGCTGAAAACGACGGCTCCTACGCATTCCAAAAAGGGATCGCGAACCTTCAAAAACTGCTAACGGCACTGGCACCCGAAGAAACCGCGTTGCTACCGAACTATCCAAACCCGTTCAATCCGGAGACTTGGATACCGTATCAACTCGCCGAACCTGCCGAAGTTACGCTGCGTATCTATGCGCTAAAGGGAGAATTAGTTCGCACGTTAGCACTCGGGCATCAACCGGCAGGCCTCTATCAAACGCGAACCCGCGCCGCCTATTGGGACGGTAAAAACGCCTTGGGTGAACCCATCGCCAGCGGTGTCTATTTCTACACACTCACGGCAGGCGATTTTAACGCCACCCGAAAAATGCTAATCATGAAATAATACGATCAGGACAAACGCAGAACCTTTTGCAGTCGCGGTTTGTAACCGAAAACCGGAGCCATCCCACCCGTTACGCGGAAGGCGTACCTACCGCAGTTCTGTAGGTTGGGTGAATCAGTAAAGACGACCTGTGTTTATGCAGAAAATGACATTTTGCCATGAGGCATTTAAGGAGCAAATAACGATGAACCAGAGCAAATACTTCTACCGCATTTTTTTAACAATCATCGCACTCGGATTTATACACACAGCATCCGCACAACAGGAGCTCGCACAACAGGCATATCTCATCTTGCAAACCAAATGCCTCGACTGCCATGGCCCCCACGGCACCTTTACGGAGAACCTCGTTATCGATTCGGCTTCAGGATTAGTAGACACCGGAGCCGTCGTTCCAGGACAACCGCTCAACTCTAACCTATATGCACGCCTCATCACAACCGATAATACAAAACGCATGCCACTCGGACGAGACCCACTCGATGACGCATCCCTTCAGGTTATTAGCGACTGGATCGCAGCAGGAGCACCCAGCTGGGAAACACAATACGACGTGACATTCATCCCCACAGATGCCATGCTCACCGCAATGCAACAACACATCCAGACGCTCAACCCCTTCGACCAACCCTTCGCGCGCTACTTCACGATGACGCATCTCTATAACGCCGGTAAAAGTCCCGAAGCGCGCAACGCCTATAAAATCGCACTCGCGAAACTCGTCAACAGCCTCTCTTGGGGGTTTGACATACACAACCCACACCCGATCGATAACGCCGAGACCATCTTCTACATCGACCTACGCAACTACGACTGGGACCTCCGAGACGCGTGGACACAGATCGAAAATGTCTACCCCTACGCCATTGCCTTTGATGAAGAGGCACAAGCCGGGCTCCGCGCGAAACTCGCGAATCTCCAACAGACAATGGATTCTGATGTGCCGTTCGTACATGTAGATTGGTTCCTCGCCACCGCCTCGCTACCACCGCTCTACCATGACATCCTTCGACTCCCCGAAACAGAACGCGAACTTGAACGCGAGTTAGGCGTGGATGCCGACCGAAATCTCCTGAGAGACCCAGGACGACGCGTCTGGCGCGCAGGGACAAATGACTCAGGTGTCTCTAATCACAACCGCGTTGTAGAACGACACACCGCACGCTACGGTGCCTATTGGAAAAGCCACGACTTCGCCGGCAGCACAGACGCACAGAATATCTTCACACATCCACTCTCTTTTGAACGCGATGGCGGCGAAGTTATCTTCAATCTCCCAAACGGTTTACAAGCATACTATATCGCAGATAAATCAGGGGCCCGAATAGATGTCGCACCCACCGAGATCGTCTCCGACCCGTCCGCAAAGGATCCAGCCGTTCGCAACGGATTGTCATGTATCGGTTGCCACACCAAAGGCATGAAAACGTTTACGGACCAAGTCCGATCAGTTATTGAACAGACCGCGAACCCACGCTACGATAAAGACTACGCACTGCTGCTGTATGTAACA
The DNA here is from genome assembly GCA_003635255.1 of Candidatus Poribacteria bacterium. Lineage (GTDB taxonomy): Bacteria > Poribacteria > WGA-4E > WGA-4E > WGA-3G > WGA-3G. The sequence continues at coordinate 8,940 of PYJC01000111.1, forward strand.
CAAGACAAGATGGACGCACTGCTCGCCGAAGATACCGCACGCTACAAAACCGCATTAGAGAAAACCGGCGGCGTGTTCGGCGGCATTGAACCTGTTCACCGTTTCTATGAAGCCTTCCAAGACGCTTTAGAGGCACCCGACGCTGCAGCCGCTGTCGGCTTACAAACCGAGGACTTCCTCTCACAAATCCGTGTGAAGTCAAGCCTCCAAAACCTCGGCCTCACAGGACTGACAAGCGGCGGGAATGTGAAACGGGACGCGTGGACACAACGATTCTCCGAGATCATCACAGCGCTAAATTCACCGGACACCCCAGTTACGACTACACCCACCATTGTCCGCCCAATTCAACCCACACCGAGCGGAACCGTCCATATACCCGACCCGATTTTGAGAAGTATGATTGAACAGATGCTCGAAAAAGAAAACGGGGCCGCGATTACCCCAGAAGATATGGAAAGATTAAACGAGATTGAGCCAAAACATGGAAAAGGCATCCGAGACCTAACAGGCCTCGAATACGCCACCAACCTCGAACGCATAAGATTCGAGGACAACGCCATCAGCGACCTAACGCCTCTCACAAACCTCAGCCGATTGAATAGCATCAAACTCCGTGGCAATCAAATCACCGACGTAGCACCACTTGCCAAACTCTTCAACGTAGAATGGATGGGGCTCGAAGAGAATCAGATAACCGACCTCTCCCCCCTCCAAAACCTCAAAAAGTTGAACGGCATCGGTATCTCAGGGAACCCAGTGACCGATGTGTCACCGCTCGCCGGAATGATTAGTCTTGAAGGCATAGCTGCATTGAATACACGCATCACCGATTTCTCACCCTTAGCAAACTTACCGAGGCTCCAATGGATAGAATTCGGTAATGCTACCATATCAACACTGCCCTCGCTAACAGGCATCAAAACACTCAGACGTTTAAAAATCACTGGTACAAAAATCTCGGACATCTCCGGCCTTGCAGCACTAACGCAGCTCACACAACTTAATCTGGAAAGAAACTTGATATCAGATATATCGCCCCTCTCAAATCTAAAAAAATTGATTGAACTCAGGTTAGATAACAATCTAATTACCGACATCTCTCCGCTCTCAGGATTAACAAACCTACAGAAACTGAGCCTAACGAACAACGCTATATCTGATTTCTCGCCCCTGGAGCGTTTACCCGAAATAATAACGTTAAACGCGCAAGGGAATCCAGGAGATTTTACAGACATCAGCGCGCCGAAAATAACGAAATCCTGGCTTTGGATGATCGTCCCCACTGGCAATATTGGCGGCGCGAGGGCTGCACGATCCGGCGTGGATTTCCTCGCACACGCCAGTGACGGTGAAGTAACCGAACTTAAGGTCGCTACGGAGGGCACAACCGAAGGAAATCCCGTCGGAAGCAAAGTCTGGACAATCGGAGAAATATCGCCCACCTATCATAGTAACCTCGAAATCATGGGAGTCAACACCAACTTGTTGGTGGGTGATTTTTCAAACCACGTCGCTTACGGATTCCTCGCCTTGGAATCACCCAGAGAACAACAAACAAAAATGCTTATCGGCAGCAGCGATGCCGTGAAAGTCTGGCTCAACGGCGAATTAGTCCACTACAACTTTGTGAATCGTTATAGTAACGATTATCAAGATCAGGCCCCTGTCACCCTAAAAACAGGAGAAAACATCCTATTGGTTGCCGTTTACAATTCAACCGGCCGCTGGAGCGGATTTTTCGGGTTCACTTCACGTGCCGAATACACTGTCCTTCCACCTGGGCCCCGCTTTTCTCTCACCACAGACACAACAGAGTTCCAAACCGATACCGAATTCGTCATCCATCTCAATGCCACAAATATGAAAGACTTAGCAGGATGGCAGACAGATATCCTCTTTGATCCAGCTGTCCTAAAAGCGAACAGCATCGCCGAAGGCAACTTCCTCAAACAGGGAAATGGACAGACCTACTTCCGCAGTGGCACCATTGATAACACAACCGGCAGAATTACTGGGATAAGTACCGCACGGCTCACCAGCGGCGGCGTAGAAGGAAGCGGAACACTTCTCGCAATCAACTTCACGCTCAAAAATGCAAGGGACACCCGAGTCCAACTCCGAAACCTCAAAGCTGGAGATAGCAACGGTCAATCAATCCGCACGACTTCACCCGTATTCCGCATCCGCCTGAAAACCGAGACCCCCACGACGATACCCACATCGGATGTCAACGAAGATGGTAAAGTGGATATCACCGATCTCGTCTCGGTAGCAGCAGCACTCGGCACCAATTCGCCTGAGAATCCGCGCCTTGATGTCAATGCGGACGGGACAGTCAATATCCAAGACCTCATCCTCGTTGCGGCACACCTCGGTGAGACAACGGGAGCTGCGGGACCTGCCCTTGTTGCGTTGCCAGAACGTCTGACACCGGAAACACTTCAGCAGGTGCTGGATCTCGTACGGACGCAGAATGACGGCTCCCTTGCCTTCCAACGCGCAATCGCGAACTTAGAGCAGCTGCTGGCAGCATTGATACCAAAAGAAACAGCACTGTTAGCAAACTATCCAAACCCGTTCAACCCAGAAACGTGGATACCGTATCAACTCGCCGAACCTGCCGAAGTTAGGCTACGTATCTATGCGATAAACGGAGAATTGGTTCGCACGTTAGCACTCGGACATCAACCGGCAGGCACCTATCAAACCCGAACCCGTGCCGCCTATTGGGATGGTAAAAACGCTTTGGGTGAACCCGTCGCCAGCGGTATCTATTTTTACACCCTCACCGCAAGCGAGTTCACATCAACGCGGAAAATGCTAATCCGCAAGTAAAGCAACACAATGGTGGAAGTTAACGCCTTATCACTCACTGCAGGCGGGGTTTAAAACCTCACCTTAGCAGAATAATCAGCGCAATCCGTGATCCACACCCCTGACAACTGAAGGGTGCCGTGTAAACCTTCCTATGCAAAGCCAAAACGAAGAACTTCAACGTCCCGCACATTCCCATAAGTATGCTGTTCATTTTGACATACTCCCAGAGATATCCTATCTCAATCAAGCGTTGGTGCTCTTAATCGCTGATTTTTTGCCGACTTTCCACGACTTCCCGCAAGAGGTCGAGATTTCCGAGAAATCGGTAGACGAAGGTCTCGATTTTTGCCGGGTCGTTTTCTGTGTATCCGCCGAATCCCCGGATGCAATCAAAACTTTTGGTAACTGGTTTCAGGCGATATTCCGGGAGCCATCTATCACCACAGTATTAGAACGTCTCGTCGCCTGTGCTTTAGACGAACCCAACGATGCTGAAGTTATCCTGACAGATTGGACGCGGTTGGCGAATTAGCCATCAGCCATCAGTATGCTTCGCAGAGAGAACAATCAGTAAGAGACCCTTTTCGCTGATGGTTTCCGATAGCCGAACGCTGATAGCCGATGGCTGACGGCTGACGACTGAAAAATGCGTTGACATTGAAAAACAAAACAGGTATAATATTGGGTAAAAATCAGTTTTCCAAAACACGATTTGGAAAAACAGGAGGCAGCAATGATCCAACGAATTTATTGGAAAAGTGTGTTGCGGAAATCTGTGGGATTCCGAAATTTTTTATTAGCGGTGATCCTGCTTTCTTTGCTATGTGTTAACAGCACATATTCGCAAACTGTTGATGAAATTTTTCAGAATTTCAAAAAAGCCTATGAGAAATCTGATAATTTCAGCGCGAACTTTGAGGAGACAACGCTGCTTTCTAATAGGAAAAGTGTCGCCCGTGGACGGTTTATATTCGGTAAACCGAATCTACTCCGTAAGGAATACGTCGACCGGAAAGATGCTTCAAAAGTCGTTCAAGTTACCGTTTTAGATGGCAAATACGCTTGGACGTATACACCGATACTCAACCAAGTCAACAAAATGAAGTGGAACAACCCAGATCGCAGGGAACTGCTACCGGGTATCGGTGCGTCCCTTGAGGATGTCCAAATAAACTACGATATGGTACTTGTCCCTGACGAATTTGCGAATCCTAAAGGTGTACATCGGATTGAGTTGACCCCTAAAAAAGACCCTAAAGACCAATTGATGAACGCCGACGTGAAGGAGAAACTTCTCATCTGGGTGCAGTCCGATGAGTGGCTCCCTGTGCAATTTGGCTACGAATCCGAACTTGAAGACGGAACCCGTCAGAGCGTGATTGTTGCACTTACAGAGATCAAACGAGATACAGAACTCGCACCGGACCTTTTCAAGTTTGTGGTGCCTGAAGATGCCGAGGTCATCAATCTCTCCGAAAATTAGGCGTTATCTCCGATTACGCGTTAATTCCTGATATGTCGGCAATATACATTATGGATTTCGGTACTCTTTTTCGGTTGGCAAACCTTCTAACGCTTTTTCGGCTATTCCTGATACCCCCTTTCATATACTGTTTTCAAGCAGATATGATGGTGCTTGCCCTCGCTATTTTTGCCCTTGCTGCGTTGACAGACAATCTTGATGGCCGCATCGCGCGGAGACAAGGTGTGACGGGTTTCGGGAAATTCATGGATCCGCTCGCGGACAAATTGTTGATAGGTGCTGCCCTAATCTGTTTAGCCCTTTTTAAGGACGTTGATGGCGGACTGATCCCGATATGGATGATCTTGATCATCATGGGTCGCGAAGTCCTCGTTACATTCCTACGGATTATTTTTATCGCAAAGTATGGACAGGTCGTCTCGGCAAGTCAGTGGGGAAAATACAAGACGACTTCGCAACTCGTTGTTGTCATTATTGGCTTAGTTTTACTTGCGTTCCAGAACGCGCAGACTACTGCATTCATTGAGCAGCGTCGCGGCCCCATCTATTTCATGATGTATCTACCCTTAGTGCTCACGGTTGGGTCAGGTATGGAATTCCTCATCAATAACCGTAAAGCATTATCCGCGCTGATTTTTTCAACCCGGTACGATCCAGAAGCAGGTGCCTGATGGCGACAACGAAAGGTGATGGTGTTCGCTGTTTTGTAGCGATTGAAATACCAGCACCGATACAAGCATTACTGAAACCGATCCAGACGCGCCTTCAGTCCGAGGCACGTAAGGCTTCATGGACAAAACCGGGCAACATCCACCTTACGCTAAAGTTCCTTGGTGATGTCCACACTGAAGCCGTTGATGCAATAAACGAAGCAGTTCAGAATGTCGCTGTTACACAGAAACCGTTTTCTATCGAACTTGGTGGCATCGGAGCGTTTCCGACGCTTGCGCGTCCACGCGTGATTTGGGTAGGTGTAAGACACGGGGCATCAACTGTCTCGTCCCTTGCGAAAATCGTGAATCGTCAATTGAAGCACCTCGGTTTTCCAACAGATAATCGCTTCCATCCGCATCTTACGCTCGGACGGCTCAGGACACCAGTGAATTTGGAACCGTTAAAAAACGTTCTACATAAATATGATACAATTGATGGTGCAATTGTGAATGTGAATGAAATCATTGTCATGCAAAGTCAACTTCATCCGAATGGAGCGATCTATACGCCTTTAAACGTATGTCAGTTTTCAGCGTAACACAACATCCGAAGTCCCTATCTTCTTCAGAGGTAGGTGTTATAAAGGAGAAAATATGTTAGACGAACAAAAACAGAAAGCGATCGACCAGGCGATCTCACAAGTAGAACGTGAATTTGGTAAAGGTGCTATCATGCGATTCACGGACAGTGAGGTTGTACCTGTTGAAGCGATCCCGACCGGTGCGCTCTCGCTTGACATTGCCCTCGGTGTAGGGGGTGTACCCCGCGGTAGAATCATTGAAATTTTCGGACATGAAGGCACCGGAAAGACCACTTTAGCACTGCACGTCGTCGCCGAAGTACAGAAGATGGGCGGCACGGCTGTGTTTGTTGATGTTGAACACGCACTTGACACGACTTACGCCCGAAATATTGGGGTCAACATGGAAAACTTGTTGATCGCCCAACCCGATGCAGGTGAGCAGGCGTTAGAGATCGTTGAGACACTCATCCGTAGCGGCGCAATCGATTTAGTCGTTGTCGATTCTGTGGCGGCTTTGACCCCGCAAGCCGAGATTGAGGGTGAAATGAGTGACTCACACGTCGGATTGTTACCCCGTTTGATGTCCAAGGCATTGCGGAAGTTGTCAGGCGTTACGAATAAATCCCAGACATGCGTCATCTTCACCAACCAGATCCGGCAAAAGATCGGCATCATGTTCGGCAACCCGGATACCACACCCGGTGGACTCGCGCTCAAGTTCCATGCCTCCGTCCGATTAGAACTTCGACGCGGCACCCAAATCAAGGAAGGCGATGAAATCCTTGGAAGCGGCGTGCGTGTCAAAGTTGTGAAAAATAAGGTAGCTCCACCTTTCAAGGAAGCAGAATACGACGTTACCTTCGGGAAGGGGATCTCAAAAGAGGGGAATCTCTTGGATATTGCCGTTGATAAAGAATTTATCCAGAAGAGCGGTTCTTGGTTCGCATACAACGATGATCGAATCGGTCAAGGCAGGAACAACGCCAAGAAATACTTGGAGGATAACCCTGAGGTTGCAGCAGAAATTGAGGCGAAGATACGGGAAACCCTGAGTATGGCACCAGACGCGGGTGCCGGTGCGATTCCCGAAGACGAAGATGAGATCCACGACACAGTTGAGGAAGTGGAATAGGACCAAAATAGGTATGGCGGGCACCCACAAAGGGTGCCCCTACAAGCTGTCTATATATTTTGATAATTTACCATAGTTTTGTCCAAATCGGTTCACTGGTGGGTTACTGACTGCTGACGGCTTCTAAAAAATACCAACTTTTTCTTGACACAATTTTTTCAAGGTGCTATACTCTAATAAAAGCGTTGGGTTTGAACCCGAAACTCGACCGAATCCGATGATCCGTGTCCCTGACATTCATTACGAGTCAGGTCGGAAAAATCGTTTTGGAAAGTGAGATCTTCACGTATGGCTATCAAAAGAGGAAATTCCGAAGAATCTTTTGAGGAACAAAAGACAGTTGATGTTGTCTGGTATGAACAGCAGATGCGTGCACTTCAAGGAACAATCGACATGCTTGAAGGAGAACTTGAAAGTCTGCGACAGCAGCAGGGTACGGTATATGTCAAGGACCTTGAAACACAACTCTATGAGACGCAGCGTGAGTTGATGGCGGCACACCGGCGCAACAAAAGACTAACAAGCACCTTGCAAGAGGCAAAGGAAAAACTACAAATCCTCAAAGAGAAGGTTGATCAACTCAGCGCACCGCCCAATAACTATGGTGTTTTTCTCGGCGCGAACAAAGATGGCACCGTCGATATCGACATCAGCGGCAGAAAATGGCGTGTTAACATCGATCCAGCACTCAAGGATCAAAGCCTTGCAGTCGGACAAGAAGTCATCGTCAATAGTGGGATGAACGTCGTGGACATCAAGAGTGCCGAGAGACACGGAGATGTCGTCAAAATCAAAGAGCGCATTGAAGATGAACTCGCCATTGTGAACCTTCGTACCGATGAAGAACGCGTTGTTAGAATAGCCGAATCTCTCAAAGAGGAAACCCTTAAAACGGGTGATCATGTACTCCTCAACCACACGACAAGCATGCTCATGGAAAAACTTCCTAAACGCGAAGTGGAGGATTTGCTGCTTGAGGAAGTGCCAGACATCGGTTATACGGACATCGGCGGTCTTGATACGCAAATAGAAGCGATTCGTGATGCTATTGAGCTGCCGTATCTCTACCCAAAAGAATACCAAGAATTTAATCTTGCCCCCCCGAAAGGCGTTCTCCTGTATGGCCCCCCCGGATGTGGTAAAACCTTGATAGCCCGAGCCGTTGCGAGTAGTATCGCTGAACGCGTCCGAAAAGAGAGTGGTAGGGATGACGTTCGCGGCTATTTCATCAACATTAAAGGCCCCGAACTCCTAAATAAGTATGTCGGCGAAACTGAGCGGAAAATCCGAGAAGTTTTCCAAAAGGCACGCGACAAATCAAGGGAAGGATTCCCTGTTATCATCTTCTTTGATGAGATGGATTCCCTCTTCCGTTCGAGAGGTATGGGTATCTCATCGGATATGGAATCAACGCTCGTGCCGCAGTTCCTCTCCGAAATTGATGGTGTTGAGAACTTACGGGATGTCATTGTCATCGGGGCAAGCAACCGGCAAGATCTGCTTGACCCGGCGGTTTTACGTCCCGGCAGGCTTGATGTGAAAATTAAAATCGACCGCCCCAATCTCGATGGTGCTAAGGACATCTTCGCTATCTACCTGACACCGGATCTCCCGTTCGCTGAAAATGTTTGTCAACAATTTGATGGAGATACGCAGGCGGCTGTGGACCACTTTATTGATGCAGCCGTAAACGATATGTACGCAACCACGGATGAGAACCGGTTTATTGAAGTAACTTATGCCCGTGGCGAACGCGAGACGCTCTTCTTTAAAGATTTTGTCAGCGGTGCAATGATTGAGAACATTGTTTCACGCGCCAAGAAGACAGCAATCAAACGCTTTATCGGCTCCGACGGCACAGATAAAGGGATGTGCCTTGATGACCTTAAAGCAGCGATCCGAGAAGAATACCACGAAAATGAGGATCTTCCGAACACAACGAATCCTGACGATTGGGCAAAAATTTCGGGGCGCAAAGGCGAAAAAATTGTTAATATTCGTGCGCTGACCAATGAACCGGCACGGGAGAAAAAACAGGACACCCGAGTCACCCGAGGCGGTACATTTCTCTAAAGAATAGTTACAAGTTATAAGTTATAAGTCTGGTTTTTGGTCCTCACGTCTCTTTGTTCCCTTTTCATTTCAATTGGGTAACAATGGCTCCTAAGAAGGACGAAACCCTCGGAGACCTCTTAACTAAAAACTTATAACTAATGACCAACAACTATTAAAATGGAAATACCAATAATAATGGGAACAGAGACTGAGTACGGCATCTCAGTCAAAAATGCACGTGAGCAAGATCCGGTCGCTGCCTCTACTTTGGTGGTCAACGCCTATAAGAGTTGTAAGGGTGATGTACCGAATGCTACCACCTCCGTTACGTGGGATTACGACCAGGAGAGCCCGTTAATGGATGCGCGCGGGTTTCTTGCGGAGGTGGAGACACCTATCTCCGAAGCAGATACAAGTAATGTCGTTAATGACATTTTGATCAACGGTGGACGGTATTACGTGGATCATGCCCATCCTGAATATTGCACGCCAGAGTGTGCGAACGCACGGGATCTGCTCCTATATGAAAAGGCAGGAGAATTAATATTAGAGGTCAGTCGGATCGCAGCGGAACGTCTACTGCTTGACAACCAAGAAATTATCATCTATAAAAACAACACCGATTACAAGGGACATAGTTACGGGGCGCATGAAAATTACCTTATGTCGCGAAAAGTGCCATTCGATACGATCGTTGATGGATTGATCCCGTTCCTCGTTACGCGTATCGTTATTACAGGGAGTGGTAAGGTTGGTGCCGAAAACGGGAGCGACGAGACAGATTATCAGATCTCCCAACGCGCTGATTTCTTCGAGAAAGAGGTCGGACTTAGCACAATGGTGAACCGCCCTCTGATTAACACACGGGATGAACCGCATGCTGATGACAAAATCTATCGACGCTTACACGTTATCGTCGGCGATTCTAACATGTCTGAATTCAGCATTTATCTCAAAGTCGGTATTACATCCATCGCACTCCAGTTAATCGAGAAAGGTGTTGTTGGAAAGCAATTCAGTTTGAAAGAACCCGTTGCAGCGATAAAAAGTATCTCGCGCGATCTGTCCTGCAAAAACGAAATAGAACTCGCGGATGGACAACAATGGTCACCGATAGAGGTGCAACGCGCGTATCTCCAACTCGCAAAGGAACACCTGACCCCTGAAGAACGGACACCTGTCGTTGAAGATGTCCTTGAAAAATGGCAATTCGTGTTGGATAACTTGGAAATAGACCCGGGACGGCTCAGTCGGCACCTCGACTGGATCATCAAAAAGAAGTTACTCGACGCATATCGGAAACGGCACGCGTACCAATGGGACGACGCCCATCTTCAAATGCTTGACTTGCAGTACCACGATATTCGTCCAGACAAAGGACTTTATATCAGGCTCCTAAAGAATGGACATGTTAAACGCTTACTCAACCATGAAGAAATAGTGCATGCGATGCACTATCCACCTGTAGACACACGTGCCTATTTTCGCGGTACCTGTCTACGAAAATTTCCAAAGCACATTTATAGTGCAAGTTGGAACTCAATGATTTTTAAAGGTAAATCGGGGGGACTTGACAAAATTATGATGGATCGTCCCCACTTCGGGACACAAAAGATTGTTGGTGAACTGCTGAACAACTGTACGGCAGAGGAACTCGTTAAAGAAATCCGAGGCAATGCTTCAGGATAGTTATCAGTCTTCAGTAGTTGTCAGTTTTCAGTACGGTTTTTCTGCGAAAAACCTTTCAGTTTGCCTCGCAGTGAGAGTAAGAGACGCTCGGATTATCCGAACCCTCTTTTAACTGATAACTGATAACTGAAAGGCGTACTCGCCGTACTGACAACTATTAAAGGAGAGAAAAATGTCAACTGAAAAACAACAGGAACACCTCAAACACCCTGCTGATGAAACCGAAGAGATCCAACCCGATGTTGGCACCGGTGAAATGGATGAGGAGTTCGTTGAAGATTTAGACACACTTCTTGACGAAATCGATGAGATTTTGGAAGAAGATTCACAGGAATTTGTCGAGAACTATATTCAACGAGGAGGGCAGTAGGAGTGCTCGACCTCAGTGATTATGGCAACTCCGACTTCTTCCAAATCTTAAAGCGTCGCCACCCAGAATTACTCGCGACGCTTAATTCATCTGATGTCGTTTCAGGTGTCAACGTATCGGAGTCATCATTCCACCCCTATGAAGGCACAACTGTGCTTGCGGTTGTCTATGATGCTGGGGTTGTTATGGCAGGTGACCGGCAGGCAACAGAAGGCTATCAGGTCGGCGAGCGTCGAATCCAGAAGATCTATCCGGTTGATCGGTACTCCGCAATTGCCGTTGCGGGTGCCGCGGGTCCCTGTATCGAGATGGCAAAACTCTTCCAGGTTGAGGTCGAATTTTACGAAAAGACGGAAGGGGTAAGCCTCAGCCTTGAAGGGCAGGCAAACTTTCTCGCACATCTGGTGCGCTCGAACCTCGGGCTTGCGATGCAGGGTTTAATTGTCTTACCGCTCTTTGCGGGTTACGACCTAAAACGACAGCGGGGTAGGATTTTTAAATACGATGCTGTCGGGGGGCGTTATGAGGAAGATGACTACTATGCAATCGGCTCCGGCGGTAAGGATGCCCGCACAACCCTAAAGAAACGCTACACGCCTGAGATTACCCGCCAAAACGCGTTAGAAATCGTCGCAGAAGCCCTCTGGGATGCTGCCGATGAGGATATTGCAACCGGCGGACCTGATCTCGTCCGGAAAATTTTCCCAACGCTCTACACAGTTACTGAAGAAGGAGTTACTGAGGTTCCTGAGGCGACTGTTGAGGAGCTCTATCGCGACCTCATCTCGCGTCTATAGGAAATGGTTATCAGTTATCAGTACGATTTTTCTGCGAAAAATCTTTCGGTTAATAGTTAACAGTTAACAGTGTCCAGTTACCAGAAGTCTCTTTTACTGGAAACTGACAACTAAGAATACAGATATGTCCACGCCTTATTATGTTTCACCAGAGCAAATTCGTCAGGATAAGGAGGATTTCGTCAGTCGCGGTATTGCACAGGCGAAAGAGGTCGTCGTTTTAGAATACCGAGATGGACTCCTGATGGTTGCTGAGAATCCCCGCAAAACCACTTTTAAAATTTCTGAAATTTATGACCGGATCGCTCTCGCCGCAGCGGGGCGGATCGCTGAGTATGAGATACTGCGCGTCGCCGGCATTCGTGAATCCGAAATAAAAGGCTTTCGCTATTACCGCGAGGATGTCACCGCAAAATGGTTGACGAACCTCTATTCACAGCACATGGGCGGAGTCGCACAAGCGTGGGATGCCAAACCGCTGGAGATCGAACTCCTTGTGTGCGAAGTCGGAACAACCGACGCACCAGCGAACTCGGAACTACGGAACAATCAGATTTACCATATTGCATTTGACGGCATCTATTCGGAAGAGGAAAAGTATGCCGTTATCGGTGGACGTGCCACGACAATAACAGAAATCTTGGAACAGCGTTACACAGATGGATTAGAAATGTCAGCAGCACTCCAACTCATAACAGAAACCTTTCGGACGATTGAAGCGGATGCTGAAGACGATTATGAGATAACACCACAAACAATAGAAGTGGCGTGCCTTGAGCAGACTGCTGAGCGACGAAAGTTCCGGCGGCTCTCTACAGATGAGGTTACAACCCTTTTGTCCTGATTTTTTCACCACTGGATAGCGATTTGTTCACAAATATACAAACGCATAGCGGAAGAATCGCCCATAAGAGGTTTTGTTATGAACCGTAGAATTTATGGACTGGAAACAGAGTTCGGAATCATTTGGACACCCGATGCCCCCCGTAAAAAGACGCTCACTGTCCAGAACGTTGTGATGTACCTCTTCCGAGAGATTGTAGCCGGGAGAATGTACCCTGATGTTTTTCTTGAAAACGGCGCGCGATTTTATCAAGACATCGGGTGCCACCCAGAGTATGCGACCCCAGAATGTGACGATGTCGCTGAACTCGTTGCACACGATAAAGCGGGTGAACGGATTATCACACGCCTCGCCAGCACCGCAGAACGGCGCATGCGAAACGACGGGTTCTACGGAAAAATCTCTATTTTCAAAAACAACTTGGATACACCCGGAAATACGTATGGATGCCACGAAAATTATCTGATGGAACGACATGTTGATTTCCGTCAGTTAGCATCGCAGCTTATCCCTTTCTTTGTCACTCGCCAAGTCTTCGCAGGTGCCGGCAAAATCAAACCGAGCCATCGCGGTTATTACGCAATTTCGCAACGTGCTGAGCATATCCGAGAGGAAATTTCCATCGGCACAACGACAGCACGCGGGATTATTAACACACGCGATGAACCCCACGCGGATCGAGAAAAATATAGACGCTTACACGTCATCGTCGGAGATTCTAATATGTCCGAATTTTCGACCTTTTTGAAGGTAGGTACAACCGGTATTATCCTCCGTATGATTGAAGACAATTTCATTCAGCAACGGTTCGCACTCCGCAATCCGGTCAAAGCCATCCGTGAAATTTCTGACGATATCACATGCAAACACCCGATCGAACTTCAAAATGGGAAGCGGCTCTCTGCAGTCGAACTCCAGTGGCAATATCTCGAATGTGCGAAGCGTTACCTCGAACAAACCGAATCTGATTCAACAACAACCCAGATTATGGCGCGTTGGGAGTATGTCCTCACCTGTTTGGAAAGCGACCCGATGCAGCTCGACCGCGAATTGGATTGGGTCATTAAATGGAAGTGGCTACAGACATACCTGGCAAAACGCGGATATGAGTGGGATGCGCCGCAAGTGAAACATCTTGATTTAAAATATCACAATGTGCGACAAGAGGAAAGCCTCTACTACACGCTTGAAAAACGAGCGGAGGTCGAACGGATTGTCAGAGATGAGCAGATTCGGCAGGCAGAGCACTTTCCACCTGAACGGACGCGAGCGAAGTTCCGAGGAAAGTTCATCAAGAAGGTCAATGAAGGGAAGATCCTGTGCGGGGTCAATTGGAGTTATATCCAACTTTACGAACCCTACCAGATCCTATACCTCTCAACTGACCCATTTAAGCCCGAATTTGACGAAGCGAGTCGCACAATTTATTCAATTTAAAAGTTGTCAGTTGTCGGTTATCAGTTTGCCTCGCAGTGAGAGTTAAAGAGACATCTGATTAACCACAGCATCTCTTAACTGAAAACCGAGTACTGAAAACTGAAAGATTTTTCGCAGAAAAATCGTACTGACAACTGACAACTAATAACAGGAGGCTTTTGATGCCACAACCAAAGTATGTCTACTTCTTTGGAGCCGGTGAAAGCGACGGTGATGCCACAATGCGGACACTGCTCGGCGGAAAAGGGGCAAATCTCGCAGAGATGAGCAATCTCGGCGTACCCGTCCCGCCGGGATTCACTATCTCCACTGAAGTATGCAAATTATATTACGAAAATGACAAGCGGTACCCCACCGGACTTGATAGACAAATTGACGAGAACCTCGCGAAGTTAGAAGCGGCACTCGAGGCGAAATTCGGTGATACCGAAAATCCACTTCTCCTCTCTGTCCGTTCCGGCGCTGCAGTTTCAATGCCGGGTATGATGGACACGATTCTCAACCTCGGCTTAAATGATGACACGGTTAAGGGGCTTATCGCCAGATCTGAAAATGAGCGTTTCGCTTACGATTCATACCGACGCTTCATCCAGATGTTTGGGAACGTTGTACTCGATGTCGATCATGATGAGTTTGAGCATTTACTCGAAGCAAAGAAAAAGGCGAAAGGTGTTACATTAGACACCGAATTAGAAGCCACCGATTTAATCGAACTCGTCCACGAATTCAAGAACGCCGTCAAGCAGCACACAGGCAGCGATTTCCCCGATGAACCCCGACATCAATTAGACATGGCACGGAATGCCGTTTTTGAATCCTCTGGGAACCCGCGCGCGATTACTTATCGTCGTCTTAACGATATTTCTGAGGAACTCGGACGCACGGCTGTTAACGTCCAAGCAATGGTATTCGGAAATATGGGTGGCACCTCCGGATCAGGCGTCGCCTTCACGCGTAATCCCTCAACCGGCGCGAACCAATTTTACGGCGAATTCCTCATTAACGCCCAGGGTGAAGATGTCGTCGCTGGGATCCGCACGCCGCTTCCAGTCGCCGAATTGAGAAATATGTTGCCCGACGCGTATGATGAATTGGTCGATATCGGTTTAAGGCTTGAGAAGCACTACAAAGACATGCAAGACGTTGAATTCACTATTCAGGATAGCAAACTCTACATGCTCCAAACGCGTAATGGGAAACGTACAGGTCAAGCCGCTGTCCGCATCGCTGTTGAGATGGTTGAAGAAGGCTTAATCGATAAACCGACCGCTTTGACACGTGTCCCCGCGAACGATCTGGACCAACTGTTGCATCCGAGCGTTGACCCAGATGCCACCGTTGAGGTTATCGCGCAAGGGTTGCCAGCCTCTCCCGGTGCAGCTGTCGGCAAAGTTGTCTTTACCGCACTTCACGCTGAAGAACTCGCATCCGCTGGAGAGAAGGTCATCCTCGTCCGAACTGAAACATCGCCAGAAGATATCGGTGGTATGGATGCCGCAGAGGGTATCCTCACGGCGCGTGGCGGTATGACGAGCCACGCTGCTGTCGTCGCACGGGGTATGGGTAAATGCTGTGTTGCGGGGTGTTCTGCGCTGTTTATCAACGAAGAAGCATTGGAATTTTATGCCGAAGGGAAACGCTATACTGAAGGCGATTACATCACGCTCAACGGTTCTACAGGCGATGTCCTTGATGGACAGGTCGCACTCATCCAACCTGAATTGAGCGGGCAATTCGGGATACTCATGGAGTGGGCGGATGAGGTTCGGTCCTTAGGGGTTCGCACAAATGCGGATACACCCGAAGACGCAAAAAATGCCAGACAATTCGGCGCGGAAGGCATCGGACTCTGCCGAACTGAGCACATGTTCTTCGGCACAGGGATTGACGCTGTTCGCGAGATGATTCTCGCCGATGAAACAGCGGAACGTGAAGCAGCGTTGGCGAAACTACTTCCGCATCAACGTTCAGACTTTATCGGGATCTTTGAGGCGATGGCGGGTTACCCCGTCACGATCCGCACGCTGGACCCACCGCTTCACGAGTTCTTGCCAAAAAACGAAAATGAGATTCTCGAGTTGGCAGAGCGAATCGACATTGAACCGCAAAAACTTCGGGAGCGTGTCGAAGAATTGCACGAATTCAACCCGATGCTTGGGCACCGTGGCTGTAGACTCGGCATCGTCTACCCAGAGATAACCGAGATGCAGGCACGCGCAATCTTTGAAGCCGCTGTTAATGTCTCCAAACGCGGTATCACAGTGTTGCCAGAGATCATGATTCCGCTTGTCGGGCATATTAACGAATTATCCTTGCAGCGCAAAGTCGTCGTTGACACCGCTGAAGCCGTGTTTAAGGAAACAGGTACACGGGTCGAATATCTTGTCGGGACAATGATTGAGTTACCGCGTGCGGCACTCACAGCCGACAAAATCGCCGCCGAAGCCGAGTTTTTCTCCTACGGTACCAACGATCTGACCCAGACAACATTCGGAATGAGCCGTGATGATGCCGTGAAATTCCTTGACGACTATGTTAAAGAGGGTGTCCTCGAATACGATCCGTTCCAAGTCCTTGACCAAGACGGTGTCGGCAGTTTATTGGAAATCGGTGCTGAGAAAGGGCGTGCAACACGTCCCGATCTGAAAGTCGGTATCTGTGGTGAGCACGGCGGTGAACCGAGTTCTGTGAAATTCTGCTACGGTTTGGGTTTTAATTACGTATCGTGTTCCCCGTTCCGTGTGCCGATCGCGAGGCTCGCTGCAGCACAGGCTGTGATTGAGGCTGACGCTTAAAGTATGACGAGGGAGGCGCGCTTTATAGGCGCGTCCTCCATGCCACCCCGCAATGGATTCAATGAAAATGAAACCAAATCGGGAAGAAGGTGTAATTCGACGGAGCAAGATTGCAATTGGGATGGCAATTTGTGCCTCAATTATTGCCCTGATCGCTATAGGAGGAAAGAAAATGAATACACAAGCAGTTCACCAAGTTTCGCACGAAGAACTTCTCCCTCCTGAAATTGCCAAGATGACATTAGAGGAATTCCTTGAAAGCGATTTAGAGGGGTATGAATACGTTAAAGGGGAATTAATACCGATACCGCCAACGTCAGTAGAACACGGCTACATTAGTGCGAACCTATGTTCTCTGCTACACTTGTATGTTCGTGAAAATCAACTGGGGCGTGTTCTCATATCGGATACAGGATTCCGTGTTGGTGAACGTGTGCTGATCCCAGATATCGCCTTTGTTTCAACTGACCGGCTTCCTGCTGATCAGAACAAGGCATCTCCGGTTCCACCAGACCTTGCCATTGAAGTGGTCTCTCCAACAGATATGTTAAACCGAGTTGAGGAAAAGGCGTTTGCTTACCTTGAGGCAGGCACACAGTTGGTATGGGTGCTCAAACCCCGATCCAAAACGGTAACTGTCTATCGTTCAGAGACAGACATCACGCTACTCACACGGAACGACACCCTGACTGGTGAAGAAGTCGTCAAAGGATTTTCCTGTCAGGTGGCAGAACTTTTTGAATAGGGACATTTTGGCTTTCTGTAGGAGCGAGCTGTGCTCGCGATTTCTTTTGACTTTCTGTAGGAGCGAGCTGTGTTCGCGATTTCTTTTGACTTTCTGTAGGAGCGAGCTGTGTTCGCGATTTCTTTTGACTTTCTGTAGGAGCGAGCTGTGTTCGCGATTTCTTTTGACTTTCTGTAGGAGCGAACTGTGCTCGCGATTTCTTTTGGCTTTCTGTAGGAGCGAGCTGTGTTCGCGATTTCTTTTGACTTTCTGTAGGAGCGAACTGTGCTCGCGATTTCTTTTGGC
>PYJC01000112.1 GCA_003635255.1 Candidatus Poribacteria bacterium
CACGGCACAATCGCGTTGTTGAGCGTCACACGTCTCGGTATGGTGCGTATTGGAAAAGTTATGACTTCGCGGGGAGTGTAGGTTCGCAGAATATCTTTACCCATCCGCTTGATTTCACACACGACGGTGGCGAAATTATCTTTAATTTACCGAATGGATTGCAGGCGTATTTGCTGGTTGATGCGAACGGTAACCGACTGAACGATGCGCCAATTGAGATTGTTTCTAACCCCGCAGCGAGCGATCCTACGGTTCGGAACGGACTCTCGTGTATTGGGTGCCATACGCAAGGCATGAAAATGTTTACAGATAGCGTCCGAGCAGTAATTGAACAAGATGACAACCCACCGTATAACAAAGAACACGCACTCCGTCTCTATCCTGAGCAGTCGGTGCTTGATGATCTGGTGGCAAAAGATACGGAAAGGTTCCAGCAGGCACTGGAAAAGATTGGGGGGCCGTTCTCGGATGACGCATCCAAACAGCAATTCTTCAAGCGATGTGAAAACGAGCCGATCCAACGGTTTCATGAGTTATTTCAGGCACCACTAAATGCCGCCCATGCTGCTGCCTCTGTCGGATTAGAGACGGATGCCTTCCTCACACAGATCCGTGAAAAACAGAGTCTGAAAAACTTAGGACTCCAAACGCTCATAGATGTGAACGGCACGGTAAAGCGGGATGCGTGGACATCTAACTTTGACCAAGTGATTTCTGCGCTGAATACCCCTGATAGTACCCTGCCGCCAGTCGTCGAGCGTCCAGAACTCATCCCTGGAGAGTCTGTCCATATTCCTGATGAGAACCTCCGAGCGGTAATTGAGGAAGCACTCGGTAAAGCATCCGGGGACACGATTACAGTGGCGGATATGGCAACTTTGCAGAAACTGGACGCGCCGAACAAGAACATTAGCGATTTGACGGGACTTGCGTTTGCGAAGAATTTAATAGAATTATATCTTCATTACAACCCTTTATCAGATATCTCACCCCTCGCCTCTTTGACAAAATTGCGTGAGTTACATTTTCCTGACACTGAAGTTGCAGACCTTTCGCCTCTATCGGGATTGCTTGAACTTGAAGTGATAGATGCCTCAGCAACGCGTATAAAAAGTCTTGCTCCCTTAGCAGGTCTCAAAAATTTACAAAAGTTAGACACTGTAGATTCTGATATTACCGACCTGTCGCCTCTGGCAGGATTGACTAATCTAACCAGACTCCGCTTATATGATGTCAAAGCAACCGACCTCTCTCCCTTAAAAGGTTTGACAAAACTGAAATGGCTGGGACTTACGCATACCGAAAATATCTCGGATCTCTCACCCTTGTCGGGATTAACAGATTTGGAGCATCTTGATCTGTTCAATACTGAGATTGTGGATGTTTCTCCGTTATCAGGATTGGTTAATTTGGAAACGTTGATACTTGCTAACAACCGAATCGTAGATGTTTCACCGCTTGCATCTCTGCGGAACTTAAAAAATTTAAACCTTCACGGGAATAACATATCTGACTTTTCACCTTTAGACGGCATCCGTAAAAACCTGAAGGAATTCACGTGGTACGACAATCCAGCTTTCCCCCAAGGGGGTCCGAAAATTGCAGGTCCCTGGCAATGGTTGATGTTACCTGTTCAAGCAGAGGGCTGGGGTGGCGTTGGACTGCTTACCGATTATTTGAAAGCAGCCTCCGAGGGTAAAGTTACGGAACAGCAAATCGCTACCCTCGGTGCATCAGCGGGGGATGTAGTAGGGGACAGTGTGTGGTCAGTCGGGACACTTGAATCTTATAACTTTACGGACTTAGGACGAAATAGAAACAATGTTAGGCGATTATTAGATCCTCAAGGTGCGATTGAAGACCTCCCAGACTTTCATTACCCGAAGCAGGGCTTGGAATTGGTCGTCTACGGCTCTATCACTTTGTATTCGCCACAGACCCAGCAGACGAGAATATTCGTAGGGGCCAGTTTGGGTCGGAAAGTTTGGCTTAATGGCAAGTTACTTCATGAAGAGTACATCATCGATCGAAACAATTACGATTATCAAAATGTTTTCCCTGCCACGCTGAAAAAAGGGAAAAATGTAGTGTTAGTGGCATGTGAGTATTGGTATAGCCGATGGTCTCTCTTTTTCGGGTTTGAACCTAACACCGAATATAACGTCGTCAATCCCCGTGTCGGGTACACCTTCTCTGAGCCAAAAATTCATGCCGGTGATACCTTCACCCTTGACATCAGTGCAGAAGATGTTTACGATTTAGCGGGGTGGCAATTTGATATTGCCTTTGATCCTGAAGTGCTTGAAGCAATTGAGGTCAACGAAGGTGATTTTCTCAAGAAAGAAGGTGGAACGACCTTCTTCCAAAAAGGAACGATTGATAACGCGACAGGCAAGATTAGCAAACTCAGTTCAGCGAGGCTCAACGAAGACGGTGTCACGGGGACAGGCACGCTGCTGTCGGTGACATTCACAGCGAAGGCAGGCGGCGAAACCCGATTATCACTGCGTAACTTCCAATTGGGTTCTGTCACAGGTGAAGCCATCAACGCGGGTCCGCACGAGTTTGTTTTCACGATAGAAGGACAACTCGCTACCGGAGACGTAAACCGAGACGGACAGGTGAGCGTCCTGGATCTGATCCTTGTCTCTCGGCACCTCGGTGAAGACGCATCTGCGAATCCGCAGGCAGACGTAAATCGCGATGGTATTATCAACATCCAAGACCTCATCATTGTCGCGCAACATCTCGGTGAATCAACCGCCGCTGCGGCACCTTCTGCTATTGCGATAAACAACGGAGAACTAACGCCTACGATGATACAGGCTTGGATCACACAAGCACAACTTGAAAACGACGGATCGCTTGCTTTCCGACAAGGCATCGCCAACCTTGAACGGCTCTTGGCACTGTTTATCCCAGAAGAAACGGTTTTACTTCACAACTATCCAAACCCATTCAACCCAGAGACGTGGATACCTTATCAGTTAGCGAAGCCTGCCGAAGTGACGTTGATCATTTATGCACCAAACGGAGCAGTCGTTCGGACTTTAGAATTAGGACATCAGCCCGCAGGATTCTATGAATCTCGCAGCCGCGCAGCGTATTGGGACGGAAGAAACGAGGTTGGTGAACCCGTCGCAAGCGGTATCTATTTTTATACATTGTCCACGGAGTCCACACGCGACTCCGTTACTGCAGGTGATTTTAACGCCACCCGAAAAATGCTAATTCGCAAATAGTATCAAATGACTATGCCATTGCACTCCGCATGACTATTTAGTTGACGGTGGTTCATTATTCAAAACATTAGGATATACCACCAGCGTAGGGACGAGGTTCCCTCGCCTTATAGATGATTGCTATCCGTTCATCCTACGGGTTGGGAACCCGAACCCCTACGAGACATATTTATGAACCACCCTCATTTATGGTGGATTTTAGAATTATGTTGACACTTTCCGAGCGGCAAGGCACGGGAACCTCGCCGAACAGAAGCACTATATGTAAACTTATTTTTATATTTCACCATAGTTTTATAGTTTGGAAACTTATTTTTAATATCCATCCTGCCACTTATATGCTGAAAACCGTTGTAGCATAGACTGTTAGTCTGTGCGTATATGGGGCGCAAACTAAAAGTTCGCGCTACAAAAGAGAAAACTAAACGACCCTGTTGCACTTCCGAAGACTTCTTGCCTTTCATGAGGACTTGTGTTATCATATAAAATATAATGGAAGCTCTCTCATAAATGATGAAATTTTGAAAGAATGCCTTGATGCCAACGCACATCTTGTCGCGCTTTTCGGCGATTTAGAAACGTACATGGAATTTATGATGAAAAAACAGGAGAAACGTATAAAGCAAGGCGTAAAATACGTGGATTTACCGATCGTTCGGGTAAAGAAACCGGAAAAGCCTGAGGTTTAAGTCTGCGAGTTGGCAAGACAAGGAGGTGTTTTTCCACCCTTCCAATCTTCTTGACTTCCATATTTTCAACTCTCTTTTTAAGGAGGTTATGTAATTATGAATGAAAACGAAAACGAAAATAAACCGAAAGTGAGTCTTGGTCTACTCTACGGAATTATTATTGCAATTGTTGCAGGGGCAATTATTGGAGGTTACGCGCCAGACTTCGCAATCCACACAACAATACTCGGTGAGGTATTCTTAAATCTACTGAAGATGATAGTCGTGCCGCTCGTCGTCTTGTCTATGATCGTCGGGATAACAAATTTAGGCGACATCCGCAACATCGGTTCTATCGGCGGACGCACTGTCCTCTACTACATGGCAACAACCGCTATCTCTGTTATCATTGGGATGATTCTTGTGAACATCATCTCGCCGGGGAAAGGGCTATCACAAGGTGAAGAACGTCCTGATCTGAGTTACACACTCTCTGGGGCTGATATGCTCACTGTTGAGATGAGTGATGAATTCAATCGGACCTATAACAATAAATACGTCATCACGCTCGTTGATCAGAACGTAAGTGGTGAAGTGAAATCAATTTCCGGGACAACAACCACAGTAAAATCGTGGCAACCGCTATCCGAAGATGCTCGTTACGTTACAACAGACAGTGGTGAACGCCTTTTATTTATTGAGGGTCGTCTTGAAACCATAGAACCTCACAATACAGGCACTGGTATTAACATCGGTTTGCCGATTGCCACAAGAGTGTCCGGTAAAATGGAAAAGACGATGGGCAGCACCATCAAAGAGGTATTTCTCGGCAACGAAGAGACGGGTAAAGAGGGGATGATCCCGTCAAACGTCTTCAAAGCCATGGTGCATACCGACATTCTGCCCTTAATCTTTTTCTCGCTTCTCATCGGTGCCGCCTTGTCTATGCTCGGTGAGATTGGTAAACCGGTTATCGCTGTGATTTCGGGGCTAAATGAGGCGGTGATGAAACTCGTTCACTGGATCATGTATGTCGCGCCCCTCGGTATTTTTGGTTTAATTGCAGGTAGGATTGGTGAGGCAAAGGGATTCGCAGGTTTTTGGCCTGAACTTGTCGCCGTGGGTAAGTATAGCGCGACAGTCGTGTTAGGACTCGGTGTACATGGTGCTATCGCTTTACCGATACTGCTTCTGTTGCTTGCGCGCCGGAATCCGCTGAACTACTTCAAAGGCATGGCAACCGCGTTACTCAAT
This sequence comes from Candidatus Poribacteria bacterium, assembly GCA_003635255.1. GTDB lineage: Bacteria > Poribacteria > WGA-4E > WGA-4E > WGA-3G > WGA-3G. Next base: position 5,165 of record PYJC01000112.1, read on the forward strand.
GCCTTCTCAACAGCGAGTTCAAGCGCAACGTTGCCCTTAACGATGGAGGGTGTCGAGAATCAGAACGGTGTCTCCAGCCGTACCTCCAGTTTTGTGCTTCCGTTAGGCGCAACGATTAACATGGATGGCACGGCACTCTACGAGGCGGTCGCTGTCATGTTCATCGCCCAAGTGTATGCGATAAACATGGATCCAGCGCAACAGGTGGTCGTCGTGCTTACGGCAACGTTGGCGGCAATTGGTGCGGCAGGGATCCCAGAAGCAGGACTTGTTACGATGGTCATCGTGCTGAGAGCCGTAGATCTCCCAGTTGAGGGTATCACGCTGATTCTCTCTATTGATTGGCTGCTTGACCGGTTCCGTACCACAGTTAACGTCTGGGGTGACAGCATCGGTGCAGGCGTAATTGAAGCGTATGAATCCAGAGATGGAGATGCAACCGAAGCTCCAGCAACCGCATAGCAACCTCTGATATGCTTAATCTGGAAGCGTGGAAGCCTGATTCTTCCATCGCTTCCGTTGAAAAATCGAAAACTGGAAGTGTGGAAGGTTGGAAAAACTCCCTTCCATTCTTCCTTATACCGTCAATCGGCTTCTGTAAACATAATGGGCATCCAAAACGAACCGACCCCACAGCAACCTACACTCAGCGGTGCAACAATTCTCGCAATCATCAGCGTCATTCTCGCTGCTGTATGGATCGCTTTTGCCTACTACACAGGCAATAGTGCCGACAGTCATCGGATGGTTCTACACCCGATCGTACCGATACTACTGATTGTACTGCTCACACGTATCTATCGCTGGATTGATATCAGAAGCATCGTCATCCTCGAAATAGCGATGATAAGTCTGTGGCTTTTTACGCGTTTGTTAGATGTATTGATGCCTTTCATTTTAGGGTTCTGTTTCGCCTACGTCTTCAGGTTTCTTTGGAATGCGCTCCCGTTCAAAAAGCAATATCAACGCGGTATCGCAACCACTGTGATTGTGCTCGTCTGTGGCGGTGTGCTTTTCTATACTGGCAAACAGGTCAGTAGACAAGCCAGCCAGATGGGCGTTGGATTGCTGAAGTTTTACCACGAAACCGTTCTGCCTTATGCTGTCGGTGAGACCTTTCAGACAATCGCTATCAGCGTTAATTCGCGGCGTGATGGAGACGAGGTTACCGAAAACGACAAGGAGGTCTCTTCCGGAGAAACGTTCTATCTCGGCACGAATCACGGAATCTATGAAATGCGACCGGATGATAAAGGGGAACCCGACCCTGTCGGTATTACCAATGGTGCCCTCCTCGGCAAATCTATACAAGCACTCACGGCGAATAAAAATATTATCTACGCTGGTACACAAAGCGGTTTATATCGCTATGATAAGATGCCATCCACTGACGAAAACGACGAAAGTCCAACACAGGTGTGGCACAAAGTGGAAGGCACCCCGTTTGATACGCTTTCCATCCAAGCCATCAACGTTCCACATTGGAATGATGCGCAGATTTATGTTGGAACGCAGAAAGGACTTTACGCGAGCAGCAACTCAGGTGAAACATGGAACTCGGTCGCGCCTAACATTTATAGTGAAAGATCCATTGTTGGTATCATTTCTACTACAGATAGAAATGGCGATCGCGTAACTTACGTCGCCAGTACAGCACAGATTGACCCAGAAATCGCCTTAGAAGAAAAGGAAATCGAAACTACGGCCGCGGAAACTGATGTGATTCCTTCAGCAGAACAGTCGGAGCAGACAGATACCGCGCCTATTGTGCGAGAAACTGAAACGGAAACCGCTTTACAACAGACGAACGCCTCACCTATAACCACAACAGTGCATTGGCACCTGGAAGGTTCTTCTCTCGGATGGCAAAAGCTCACTGAAATAGAAAAAATAGTTCATGCACTCGCAGGTGGCGATGAGACGACAGGTGACACAAATGGCAGCTCCATCGAATTATATGCTAACACTCCGGATGGACTCCATGAATGGAATCGTCATGAGTGGCAAAAAACGGGAAGGACACCTGTAAGTTCTGGGATACCAGCAACGCCGCTGTTAGCCTCCGCGCCTTCGGGAGTATACGTGGGTAATAATACCGCTATCTGGCATCGGACCTCTTCCACCGCCAGATGGCAAACGTTTAGGACATACAGGGAAGGCATCAGCCACGCCTACGAGGACCAACCTATCGTCGAACAGGCAAAATCGTATTTGACGGAAAGGCTACCGACAATTGCCCAAACCGGCGGCGAGATTGTTAAAGAGGGAGTTCAGTTCGCAAGTTCAATCGCTTTTGGCTTTGGTGGTTTTTTAGCGACTGTGTTGCTTGCATTAATCGTGTTTGTATATGCCAACCAATCATTCGACAACTATTTCAGGAGTTTCCTCACGCTCATGCCTGAAACGCATCGCGATACTGCTAAGGCTTATCTGCGTGAAATTGACAAAAATCTGCAGGAGTTTCTAAAAGGACTTGTCACAGTCATCACAATTGTCTCGATAATTTCCTCGATAGCTTATAGTATCATAGGTGTTCCGTTCGCTTTAGTTATCGGTATACTTGCGGGGATTTGTAACGCTATACCGACCTTTGGTCCCTTTATCGGCGGTGCTTTCGCGTTTGTAGCGATGCTGATGGGGTTAGCAGCTGGAGATTTCGGGGAGATCGATTTCCTCATTCGCTGCGCATTTGTATTAGGGGCTATCCTCGGTATTCAAGCGATTGATAATTCGCTCATTTCTCCAAAAATCATGAGCGATGCCATTGATGTAGATCCGTTGTTGATTATGTTCGCCGTAATTGTCGGCGCAGCTGTACTCGGTTTTTGGGGAGTATTGCTTGCAATTCCTACCATTGTTGTGATAAAATCGGTTGTTGCCGTTTCTGACGACAGAGCGGCGCTTGAAAAGCAGACCTAATTGTTGCATCGCTGGCGAGATTTCAACCAGAATCCTAACGCGTTATTGGGAAGATGCCGGGTTTATTTGCTTGGGGTCTTTGCTTACAAGATATACGGAAGAGGTACTCTGGCATCACAGGTTCAGTTGACCGAACCGCAAGGAATATAAAAAAATGGAAACCGGACTCCCCATTGTTGCGATTGTCGGCAGACCGAATGTCGGGAAATCATCGCTCTTCAATAGAATCACTGGAAATAGCCGTCAGCCATCGGTTTCCGTCAGCGGTCAGCAAGAAAATCTCTTTGCTGACAGCCAAAAGCCGAAAGCCGAAAGCCGTTCCTCGCGTAGATTCGCCGTTGTCCACGATACACCCGGTGTGACCCGCGACAGACATTATGCAGATGTAGAATGGGCAGACCGCGCCTTCACCGTTGTTGATACCGGCGGTTTGGAGATCGATCCGGACGATCGGCTTATTGATAACGTCCAATCGCAGGTAGATACTGCTTTGGATGAAGCAAGCCTTGTGCTATTTGTTGTCGATGCGCGAACCGGTATTATGCCACACGACAGGACAGTCGCTGATAAACTCAGGGCAACCGATAAACCCATCTTCCTCGTCGTCAACAAAGTAGATAGTGAACGGCTTCATAGCGAAGCTGCAGAATTTTACGCTCTCGGATTCCCCGAACCGATCTGGACATCGTGCGTTCAAAACGACGGCATTCGGGAACTCCTCGACCATGTTGTGGACAACTTACCAGAGACTGACGAAATACTACACGCTGGATCCGGCACCATAAAAATTGCGATTGTTGGCAGACCGAACGTCGGAAAATCGTCGCTTATTAACAATTTATTGGGCGAGGAACGGATGATCGTTGACGATCGGCCCGGAACGACACGCGATGCTGTGAATATCCACATCGTCCACGACAATATCCCTTTTGAGATCGTTGATACAGCCGGCATGCGCCGCAAATCGGCGATCAAAGATGAACTCGAATCTGTAACCGTGCAGCGGGCTATACACAGCATCCGCCAGAGCGATATTGCTGTCCTTGTGTTGGATGTAACTCAAGAGGCGGCTCAACAAGATAAGACGATCGCTAAGTTCATCGAACGACAGGGAAAAGCCTCCGTTTTAGTTTTGAATAAATGGGATCTGATTGAAAAGGATAACACAACACATCCGGTATTTATGGATAAACTTGACGTACAGCTTCCACAACTTGATTATGTGCCACGTGTCTTCGTCTCTGCTGTTACCGGACAACGGGTCACCCAAATATTAGCGACAGCCTTAGAGGTGCATCGAGAGTATTGCACCCATATCCCGACACCAGCACTTAACGAGTTGCTGCTGGACTTGCGGAACGCGCACCCGCCACCACGTGTTAAAGGCGTGCGTCCTGCGCTGAAATATATCACGCAAGTCGAGACGCAACCTCCGACTTTCCTAATTTTCGGACGGAACGTAAACCGGGTTGGTCAACCGTATGAGGCGTACCTTGTTAACAACATTCGGAAAGAATTCGGATTTCACGGCACACCGATACGTATTTTTTACCGTAGGTCATAGCCCACAAAAGGAGGAGGCCCTTTGTCACGATTTAAAGTTTTTATTACGCGTCCGATCCCAGAAGAGATTCGTGCTAAAATAGCAGAGGAATGCGATGTTGATATGTGGCATACGAGTGCTATTTTACCGCCCATCGCCGAAAGGATTCCGCCTCTTGATGGGTTAATGACTTATGGACACGAACCTGTCTCTCCAGAGATGATCGCGACTGCGCCGGATCTCAAAGCGATCTCCGTAGTAGGGGTCGGCTATGACCATGTCCATGTTGAGGCTTGCCGAGAACGCGGTATCGCGGTTGGGCATACGCCGGGTGTCCTTAGCGATACCACTGCTGATATGACGATGGCACTCTTGCTCGCTGCTGCGCGAAACATTGTCCCCGCTTATAACCATGTCCAAGTGTCCAAGGCGTGGAAATACTACGACCCCAATATCCTTTGGGGTACGGATGTGCATCACGCGACATTAGGGATCGTAGGTATGGGCAGAATCGGTCATGCGGTTGCCAAGCGTGCGAAAGCATTTGACATGCGCGTTCTCTATTACAAACGCGAACGTCGTCCCGATTGGGAACAGGAACTCGGCGTAGAATATGTCACACTGGAAGCGCTTCTGCAAGCCTCCGATTTCGTGTCGCTCCATGTTCCATTGACCGAAGCGACGACACATCTCATCGGCAAAGCGGAACTCGCGCTGATGAAAAATACTGCTATTTTGGTTAACATTGCGAGGGGGCCTGTCGTTGACCACTATGCTTTGTATGATGCCCTTAAGGAAGGGCAGATTGCCGGAGCTGCCGTTGATGTAACCGAACCGGAACCGATTAATACCGATCATCCGCTCCTTAGCTTAGACAATGTAATCATTGCACCGCATCTCGGCAGTGCTACTGTCCAAACACGAATGAAAATGGCGACAATGGCAATGGAGAATTTGCTCGCGGGATTGAAGGGTGAACAGTTGCCTTACGGCGTGCTTCAGCCAAACTTTTAATAGTATTCAGCAATCAGCAGTCGGGCGGTTTTTCTGCGAAAAACCTTAATAAAGGAGGAAAAATGTTAGAAAAACTATTTGGGTTGAAAGAGCACAATACCTCTGTGAGACGCGAATTGGTCGCGGGTTTCACAAATTTTATGACGATTTCATATATCATCTTTGTGCAACCCTCTATTCTTTCACAATCTGGCATGAATGCCGGTGCCGTTATGTTTGCGACTTGTGTATCGAGTGCGATCGCAACATTCATTATGGCATTTCTAACGAACTATCCGGTCGTGTTAGCTCCGGGTATGGGGCTTAACGCCTATTTTGCATTCGAGGTTTGCCTGGGTTCAGGTTTACCGTGGCAGGAAGCATTAGGGATCGTTTTCATAGCGGGCCTGCTATTCTTCATACTTTCGTTTGTCGGAATACGAGAAGCCATTATGAATGCGCTTCCTACCTCGCTCCAAAACGCGATTGCTATCGGGATCGGGTTGTTTATTGCTTTCATCGGGTTGCAGATGAGTGGAATCATTACAAAACATCCTGCGACATACATCACCCGCGGCGACATTCTATCTACCCCGGTGCTTCTCTCGCTCTTTGGTATCGGTGTAACACTGGCACTCATAGCGCGTAGAGTGAAAGGCGCGATTTTGATAGGTATCTTTATCGCTGCCATCGCTAACCTTATTTTCGGAGTTGCGAGCTTCAACGGCATCGTTGGTATGCCACCAGACCCAACGCCGACACTCTTTAAATTACGGATCCCCAATATTTTCACCAAACTCGAACTTATCCCTGTCATCTTTGTGTTCTTTGCCATTGACATGTTTGATAGCATCGGTACACTCACAGCGATCGGCTATAGAGCCCAGCTCATGGAAGCGGGAAAACTCGCCAAAGCCCGAAACGCACTTTTGACGGACGCAGGGAGCACCGTCGGTGGTGCCTTACTCGGCACTTCAACTGTGACGTGTTACATCGAAAGTGCGGCAGGTATTACCGAAGGCGGACGGACCGGACTCACTGCTGTCTGCACTGGGATTTTCATGTTGCTGGCACTCTTTTTCGAGCCGCTCGTCAAGATCATTGGTGGTGGTTATCCGATCAACCCCATTATTGCACCGGCACTCATCGTTGTCGGTGGATTGATGCTCAGGAGCGTCAACCAGATTGATTGGGAAGATGTCACTGAATCGATTCCTGCCTTTCTTACAATGCTGATGATGCCGCTCTCTTTCAGCATTACAGACGGCATCGGGTTCGGAATTATCTCGTTAGCGTTCCTCAAGTTGGTGACGGGTCGTAGAAAAGAGATTCATCCGATTATCTACTACTTTGCACTCTTCTTCGTCGCCTGCTACATCGGCGATCTGTAGGAACGATCTGCAATCATCATCCTCTGCTTAGCGGGGTGTTTTTGCTTGGGTGTTTCTTCTAACAACCTCACCTTTGTTTGGTAGGTGTGGTTAAGGACTTGTCATGGATGCTTTAGTCCGTAAAAAGGTTGTTTTGTGTTTATTAGACGCTGTTTCTAAGTCTGCAAAGGAAGCGGAACCAAGTACGTCCGAAAAGTAAGTGATTAAGTGAACGATTAGCATAAGGAGCAGGTCCCACATGTCAGAAAAAAATATCTCAGGCATCACCAAGATAGCCGTTAAGGGTTTCAAATCAATAGCGGAGGAATGCGCAATTGACATCCGTCCGCTGACGATCCTTGCCGGTGCGAACAGTTCTGGGAAATCCAGCATCATGCAACCACTATTGATGCTAAAACAGACGCTGGAGGCACCCTACGATCCAGGGCCGTTGTTGATTGATGGACCGAACGTTCAGTTTACGTTGGCGGAACAATTTTTGTCTAAGTTAACCGAAAAAAAAGAAAGCGGACGTTTTCATATCCAGATTGAGACATTCACACCTGATTTGTCTATCGCAGTGACAACGATTTTTCAAAAGAGTTTAAGCGAGATTGAAATTGTAGAAATGACAACCGAAATGAAATCATTAGAGCATCCATCTTTTCCTATCCCTTTGGTCCTATATCCTGAGATGTCGGTTGAAGAATTCAAATCGTTGGCTGCCCAAAATTTGATTTCTATACATCCTGAGTTGCCAACTGAGGCCCTAGAGGAACTTAAGTTGCTAGTTGACCAAGACTTCATGCCTAAGGATTCAGATGTTGTAAAGCGTTCACGATGTTTTCTACGCTTTGAAACTCAAGAGGGTGATATAGGCTTTGACTTTGCCATTCCGCCTAAGTATAATGTTTTCAACAGCATTCACATCCCCGGATTGCGAGGTAATCCTGAACGCACTTATAAATTCACCAGCACCGGTCCCAGATATCCCGGCACTTTTGAAAATTATGTTGCCAGCCTCATTCACGAGTGGCAGGAAACAAAAAGTGAACACCTGAAAACGATTGCCAATGCTCTTCACACACTTGGACTGACGGGAAAAGTCGGCACCAAAAAAATCGGTGATGTCAGTATTGAACTTCAAGTGGGGCACCTACCCCACGATAGAACCGACGATACGGGCCTAGTCAACATCGCCGATGTGGGATTCGGGGTATCCCAAGTCCTACCTGTTTTAGTTGCATTGGTTGTCGCTAAGCCAGGGCAGTTGGTCTATCTTGAACAGCCTGAGTTACACCTCCATCCCCGCGCCCAAGTCGCGTTGGCACAAGTGCTGGCAGACGCGGCGAAACGGGGTGTGCGCGTCGTTGCTGAAACACATAGTTCATTGCTACTTTTGGGAATCCAAACGCTTGTTGCTGAAGGAGACCTCTCACCGGAATTAGTGAAACTCCACTGGTTCACACGGCGCGAGGATGGCGTAACCGAAGTTAACAGTGCTGATTTAGACGAGGCGGGTGCTTATGGGGAATGGCCCGAAGACTTTGCAGATGTCAGTCTCGGTGCTCAAAGCAGTTACATAAAAGCAGCACGGTCGCGTTTCGTTGAAGGGATATAGTATGCGCTCAAGAGGTTCAAAGCGATTTGTTGTGAACGCCTCAGTTGCCGGTGCTGCTGGTGGTGAAGGAGCAACCGCGTCAGTATCAATTAACTGCACCGAATTTCTTAAAACTTTTCGAGACGACTCTCCTCACCATGTTGTGATGACATTTGAATTATCCGAAGAGTGGGATGAACACCAATCGAATTTTGCAGCCGAATGGTTAGGAAATATGATTGCCACAAGGAGATTCCACTATATCGAACTCCCGGAAAATAGAGCGTTGTACGCCGAAATTGAAGCGACAGCGGTTCGAGAAGAAGACATCAACGCGATGCTAAAGGATTTTCACCTCCTCGGGGCGGCATTGGAAACCGGTCAGACCATCATTTCGCTTGATGAAACTATCCGAGGGCTTTTCAAACGCGCGTCTCAACAGGTTGGCGAAATCCGAGACATTATCTGGGTAAATCCTGATCGGACGGAGGAACAACCTATCCTCTGGCTCCAAAACGGTGCACCACCTGAACCCCGTCGTCAACTATCCGCTTGATACAACATTTGTTGTGAATATCGCGAGCGACAAGAGACCCCCAAGCAAAAACACTCGCTCCTATAGAAGAGACTGGTACGGTTGAAAGCTCTTAAAATCCGCGATTCAGGCAACTATCCCCGCCAACCCACATCAATACTGGTATACCCCTGTGTATATTGCTGAAAATGTGGTGGTAAATCCGCTAAGAACTGCCGACCTTCGTCCGGGATCTCCCACGGAATATCAATGTGATGGCTCCGACTCCGAAAACCGATGGCGCACGACAACCGAATCTCGTCAATCTGGTTCGGGAATGCACCGTGATACGTCCGATGCGCAAACACAATCATATCCCCCGGATTCGTGAACAACGGTACCAACCCCGGAATATCAAAACCGACGTACGCTTTTTCCTCTTCACCCTCCTTATAGAAGGAACGCTTATCGGCGGTTAGGTTAAAACCTTCAGGTCCCTCCCAACCCTCCACGTGCGAATCCTCAATCACGCATAACCCGCCGTGTTCTGGACGCGAGCCTGTTAGGTAAAACCATTTGCCTGAGGGCCACAAACCACGGTTCAGCACATCCCCTGAATTTTTCGGTGCGTCTGTCGAAAATCCGCACCAATCCGTGTGCCATGCGACAGGTTGCGACCCAGGCATCCGAATGATTGCGGCAGAGCGGTGGACGGTCATCTCGTCTGTGCCGATGAGGTGGCGGTGGATTTTCATAAAAGGTTCGTATCCGAGCAGCTGCCAAGCACCCGGTCCAGACTCCACCCAAGCGTGTCGGGTCCGACTCTGCCCATGTTCTAACGCTCTATTTGGGTCTGTACCATCAAAGACCGCTTGTTTTAGACTGTCAACTAACTCAGGTGGTAGGACATCTTTGACAATCGCGAAACCGTGTGCCTCTACGCATTCGGACATCTGAGAGAGTTGATCGACCTCAAACTCGTAAGTATAGTCGAGTTCCGGTTTTTGAATCTGTAGATATTGTTCCATGCGTGATACCTCAGATATTTTGTCAGATTTAAGTGGCTGTCGTGAAAACTGAGTTTCAGCATATTAGCAGACATTTACTGCTGCGTCAATCGCAATTTTTGCCATGAGTTATACCTTGCGCTAATTAACAAGTTCTGTTAAAATAATACTACTTCAAGTACGTCTAATAAACAGGAATGATCTATTCCAAAGGATCCTGCATGAGAGAAAACGAACAGGAGAAGGCAGATAACCTATGGCAGACTATACTCATAGCTCAGGAAATGTTTTTAAGGATTTGGGGCTTCCCGCGCCGGACGAAAGATTAGCGAAAGCAAAACTGGCATATAAGATCAATCGCTTGATTGCTGACCGAGGCATAACACAAAAGGAAGCTGCCGATTTTTTGCAGCTGAGTCGAGCTAAAATGACGGATTTGAGAAACGGACGATTAAACAGTTTCACTATTGACAACCTGTTCTCTTTGTTGGGAAAACTGGATCATCATATTGAAATACGAGTACGCCCGAAATCAACGCAAGAAACACAAGCAACTATTAATGTCGCTTTGATTTAATGCTTCCGTAAAACGCTTCAACGCATATAAAGCAGCATCAGTCATAAAGTTTATTTTATCATAGGATTTACGCAAATTGAGCAGATATTGGATATTTAGGCACGAAAAAGGATTATCACTAAATGCCCCGTATTTTCGATAACATTGACCAACCCCTCCTTCCCGCACTTCAACAGACACTTGAAACCGCTACACATGCCGACTTTTGCGTCGGTTATTTCAATCTTCGCGGTTGGCGAGGACTCGCTCCCTATATTGAAAATTGGAGCGGTGGCGAAGGCGACTGCTGCCGTCTGCTCGTCGGTATGCAACGCTTACCGGAAGAAGAACTCCGAGAAGCCAAGCGGCTGGCTAAACAGGGCAGTGGAATTGATAACCAAACCGCACTCCGTCTCAAACGCAGATTAGCAGAGGAATTCCGCGAGCAGCTGACCATAGGTGTACCAACGCGCCAAGACGAAATAGGATTGCGCCAATTAGCCCACCAACTTCGCGAAGAGAAGGTCCAGGTAAAACTCTTTCTCCGACACACGCTCCACGCGAAACTCTATCTAATTCACCGTACTGATCAGATCACACCAACCGTAGGTTACCTCGGCAGTAGCAATCTAACCCTCTCTGGACTTTCACATCAAGGCGAACTCAATGTTGACATCGTTGATTCCGATGCGTGTGAAAAGTTAGAGGACTGGTTTGAAGACCGATGGAATGACCGGTGGTGCATCGATATTTCCAAAGAATTGGCAGAAATTATTGAGCAGAGTTGGGCGCGTGAGAAACCCATTCCGCCCTACCACATCTACGTCAAAATGGCGTATCATTTGTCACAGGAAGCACGCACCGGCTTAAACGAGTTTCGGATTCCACGCGAGTTTGAGGACAAACTGTTTGAATTTCAAATCGCCGCCGTGAAAATCGCAGCGCATCATCTCAACAGACGTGGCGGTGTGCTTATAGGGGATGTCGTCGGACTCGGTAAAACGCTTATGGGAACGGCACTCGCACGTATACAGGAAGACGATTACGACCTTGAAACCCTGATTATCTGTCCGAAAAACCTCGTCAATATGTGGGAAGATTATCGTGAGGAATATCGTTTACGGGGAAGGGTCCTCTCAATCAGTCGAGTCATCAACGAGTTGCCCGACCTTCGTCGCTATCGGCTTGTTATGATTGACGAGAGCCATAACCTCAGAAACCGTGAGGGTAAACGCTACCAAGCCATTCAGGAATATATCCACGAAAACGAGAGTAAGGTGATCCTCCTCTCCGCAACACCTTACAACAAAACCTATCTCGACCTCTCTAATCAACTCCGCCTGTTCGTTGATGAAACCGAAGACCTCGGCATCCGCCCAGAGCAATACATCAAATCGTTAGGCAGTGAAACCGAGTTTATTCGCAAACATCAAAGTGGTGTTCGCTCCCTTGCTGCCTTTGAACATAGCGAGTATATTGACGATTGGCGTGAACTGATGCGCCGCTATCTTGTACGCCGAACGCGCAGCTTCATCATGGACAACTATGCCGAAACAGATCCTGATACCGGACGCAAATTCCTCTCTTTTGCCGATGGAACACCTTCCTATTTCCCGACACGTGTTCCAAAAACGATAAAGTTCACAATTGATGAACAAGACCCCGACGACACCTACGCGCAGTTATACGCGCATTCCGTAGTGGACACCATCAGTAATCTTAAACTCGCGCGGTATGGACTCGAAGATTATATTGTTGACACGCCGCCAGAACCACCGACGGAAACGGAACAACGGCAATTACAAGACCTCTCCCGCGGTGGAAAGCGGTTGATGGGATTTTGCCGGACGAATCTTTTCAAACGCCTCGAAAGCAGTGGGCAGGCGTTCATCCAATCCGTTGATCGGCATATTCTACGCAACTATATCTTCTCGCACGCTATTGAGAATGGTGAACCGCTACCCATCGGTTCGCAAAACGCTGAAATGCTTGATACTCGGTTTGAAGATAGAGATACCGACGATACTGCCCTTATCTTAGATGCTTCGGGTGATGACGATGACGCACAGGTTGATGGCATAGATTCACAGACGGACACATACGCAGCCGATGACTATAAACAACGCGCTGCTGCTATCTATGGACTCTACACGACGAAATATAACAGCCGGTTTAAGTGGCTCCGTTCAAACCTCTTTCATCCGTTGCTTCGCAAAGATCTCACTGAAGACGCGATTGCACTTACCAAGATTTTGCAACAGTACGGGACATGGGACCCCGAAAAAGACGCAAAACTCAACGCGCTTCAAGAACTCTTAACAGAGACACACCGGGATGATAAAGTGTTAGTCTTCACACAATTTGCGGATACTGTAAAGTATCTGACAGATGTACTCTTGGAACGTGGGATGACAAGCATTGCCGCTGCAACTGGCGATTCTGCAGATCCCACCGCTTTGGCGCATCGCTTTAGTCCTATCAGCAACGATAAACGCGACAAAGTCAATCGAGAAAACGAGCTGCGGGTGCTGATCAGTACGGATGTCCTCAGCGAAGGTCAAAATCTACAGGACTGCGCGATCGTCGTCAACTATGATCTGCCATGGGCAATCATCAGGTTAGTCCAACGTGCAGGCAGGGTTGACCGGATTGGGCAAACAGCGGAAGACATCTTGTGTTATTCATTTTTACCTGCTGAAGGTGTGGAGCGTATTATCAACTTACGCGGGCGCGTTCGTGCACGCCTCCAGCAGAATGCTGAGGTCGTCGGCACGGATGAAGCCTTTTTTGAAGATGACGGTGAAGAAGGCAACAGCGCAGTTGTTGATCTCTACAACGAAAGGGCAGGACTCCTCGACGATGCCCGCGACAACGATGTGGATCTCGCCTCTCACGCCTATCAGATTTGGAAAAACGCCATTACGCAAGACCCAAGCTTAGAAAAGAGTGTTTCTACTCTTCCATCTGTCGTCTATTCAACGCAACCGCATACGCCAACCGATAACGAACCCGAAGGCGCGCTCGTCTATATCCGAACAGGACAAGGCTTTTCACATGAGATGGGGGATGCCTTGGCATGGATAAATCGAAATGGCGAAAGCGTAACAGAGTCCCAGTTTGCAATCCTCCAAGCCGCGGCGTGTGAACCTGACACGGAAGCACTCCCACCGCTTGAGGAACACCATCACCTTGTGGAGGAAGCCGCAAAGTTGATTCTCTCTGAAGAACGATCAGTGGGCGGGCAGCTCGGACGACCGTCCGGTGCACGGTTCCGCACCTACGAACGTCTGAAGGATTACGCCTCAGAGGTGGAAGGGACGCTACTTAGCACGCCAGCACTTAAGCAGGTCATTGAAGCCATCTATCGCTACCCTTTGCGGCAGACAGCAACCGATACCCTCAACCGCCAACTCCGTAGCAGTATTTCTAACGAAGACCTTGCGGCGTTGGTCATTGATTTATGGGAAACAGAGCGACTCTGCATCATTGAACAAGAGAGGCAAACACGAGAGCCACAGATCGTCTGTTCACTTGGACTCCGCACGACGTAACATCTTGAAAAAACCTTGAACTTTACTGATACATACGGTATAATTCACCTAAACCTGATACCAGCACACGCGGAGACCTCAGATGAATGTAACCACACAAAGTATTTTGGAATCGTTTAACCAACTTCCTGAACCTGAAAAACTTGAGATCGCCACTGAAATCATAAAGAGAGTCGTCATGCTTGATTTCCCACCTCTAACAGATGAGGCACTCACCGAAGTGGCTGATGCACTTTTCGTTGAACATGACGAAATGGAGGCAAATGATGCCAAAGCCAAATCGGGGTGAAGTTTGGCTAATTGACCTCGGTATGGTGGCAAAAGTGAGACCTTGCCTCGTCATAAGCACCCCTGCCCTTGTCCAAGATCGCGCGCTTGTTACCGTGGTAACACATACAACGAGTTCACGCAACTCAAGGTTTGAGGTTTTTGTTGAAGCAAGATTTCTAAATTCCACTGGTGTTTTTGATGCACAAAGTATAATTACCGTGTCAGAAGTGAAACTCTTGAAAAAGTTGGGAAATCTTTTACTGTACCAATTATCTGTGGTTGAAGATGCGGTACGTCAATGGTTGAAACTCTAATTGAGCATCATATATTCATTGGAATGCGCTACAAACCCACAGGAAACGCCAATGCTTAACGAACAAAATACACGCCAATACCTCAAAGAAGCCGAATTTGAAAACCTCTTTATTGAAGAACTCGGTTGGGACCACCACACCCAAACACTACCCGTTACAGTAGACGAAACCGAATATCAACTCACCGCCATCGCCGAAAAACGCGGAATGATCGTCTTTGAATGCCCAGCAACCGAAACTGATGGACGCATCCCCGATTATCCCACTCGCCGCAAGATACATAAACAAGTCCTAAAATCTGTTCATGAGCACTTTATCATCTACACCGATGCCAAGAAAACTACAGATGTTTGGCAGTGGGTTAAACGCGAGCAAGGCAAACCCGACGCATGCCGTGAACACCGGTATAACCGAGACGAACACTCCGGTGAATCTCTGATTCAGAAGCTACGCCCCATTGCTTTTAGTTTGGAGGAAGAAGAGCAGCTGACGCTCTTTGAAGTAACCGAACGCTTTGGGACAGCCTTTTACGCTGAACGGGTCACCAAAAAGTTTTACGACCATTTCAAAAAAGAGCATGACGCATTCCTCAAATTCCTCAACGGCATCCCCGACGAAGAGATGCAAAAGTGGTACGTTTCCGTGATGCTCAACCGCCTGATGTTCATCTACTTCATCCAAAAGAAAAGTTTCCTTGATAACAACGAAAACTATCTGCATACCAAACTAACAGAGAGTCAAGCGAAGGGCACCAACCGATACTACAAAGAATTCCTCTGTCCACTCTTCTTTGAAGGATTCGCGAAGCCAGAAAACGAGCGAAGCAGAGACATGAAACGCCTACTCGGAAAAATCCCTTACCTCAACGGCGGCATCTTCCAAAAACACCAACTTGAGACACTCCACGGCGAAAGCATTGAGATTCCTGATAAGGCTTTTGAACAACTTTTTAACTTCTTTGAGCAGTACGACTGGCACCTTGACGACCGTCCACTCAAAAACGATAACGAAATCAACCCCGATGTCCTCGGCTACATCTTCGAGAAATACATCAACCAGAAGCAGATGGGAGCATACTACACCAAAGAGGACATCACCGAGTACATCAGCAAAAATACTATCATTCCCTTCCTCTTTGACAAGGCGAAAAAGGCTTGTAAAATCGCCTTTGAAGGCGACGCTTCCGTTTGGAAACTGTTGCAAGAAGACCCAGACCGCTACATCTACGATGCCCTCAAAAAAGGTGTCAAATTGGATTTACCAGAGGAAATCGCTGCTGGAATCGACGATATCCCCAAACGCAACGATTGTTGGAACACACTTGCATCTGAAGAATACGCTTTACCGACAGAAATCTGGCGCGAGACCGTCGCACGAAGGCAACGCTACGAAACCGTCCGATCCAAACTCGCAAACGGAGAGATCACTGACATCAACGATCTGATTACCTACAATCTTAATATCCGTCAATTCGCACAAGATGTCATCGAAAATTGTGAGGGGCCCGAGCTCCTCCGCGCTTTCTGGAAAGCCATCACCCAAGTGACAATCCTCGATCCGACGTGTGGCTCCGGTGCTTTTCTCTTTGCCGCCCTCAATATCCTCGAACCGCTCTATGAAGCCTGCCTTGATCGGATGCAAGTTTTCCTTGACGAGGTAGGAGCGATTTCCGAATCGCGACAGTCTCGCAGATATAGCGACTTCCGCGAAATCCTTGATCGAATTTCACAACACCCAAACAGAGAGTATTTCGTCCTCAAATCTATCATCATCAACAATCTCTACGGCGTAGACATCATGGACGAGGCGATTGAGATTTGCAAACTCCGCCTTTTTCTCAAAATGGTAGCACAGATTGACAATGTCCAACAGATAGAACCGCTACCAGATATTGACTTTAACGTTCAGGCAGGCAATTCCCTCGTCGGTTATACTACTTATGATGCGGTGGAAAAGCCAGAGAAAGGTAGGTTTGATTTTGAAAATGCAATGAAACGTATTAAAGAAAAAGCTGAGGATGTGAAAATTCTATTTCAGGAGTTTCGCAGACAACAAACAACATTAGGCGGTGCCGTAACATCTGCCGACAAGCAGATTTTGCAGAGTAGACTCCAAGAATTAGAAGATGAACTTAACTTATACCTTGCTGAGGAATACGGCGTTGATCCGAACAAACAATCCGATTATGAAAACTGGTTAAACTCACATAAACCTTTTCACTGGTTCATTGCATTTTACGAGATTGTTGACGGAGGTGGCTTTGATGTAATTATAGGTAATCCTCCGTATCTTGAATTAAACGAGGTTGACTACACACCGAACATGAATCTAGTCAGTTATGAAACTAGGGCAATCCATGCAATGTGCATCGATTGTAGTTTACGTTTATTAAATCGACAAGGGTGCTTGAGTATGATTGTACCTATCGCCTTAGTTTCCTCACAACGCATGCAAATCATGCAAACCCTTTTGGAAAAAAAACATAACGTTTGGTACGCCAACTATTCATGGCGTCCTGCTAAACTGTTTGACACGGTGAACCGTCCGCTTACTATTTGTGTTGCGACTCCTTCAATAGGAGGTCAGACTTTTTCTACCAACTATCAGAAATGGACATCCGATAATAGAGATTTTCTGATGTATGAGGTTGATTATGCAAAAATACCCAGTCCCAGAACTGCTGCTTGGGCACCAAAATTAGGTGCGGAAATAGAAGCTGCCTTGCTTGAAAAGTGCTTAGAAATAAAAACTGTTTTAAGATTATTTACAGCGCAAAGTCAACATAAAGTTTATCATCGAAGAACAGGTGGATTATATTGGAAAGTATTCACCGATTTTCCACCAAAATTCCGGGGTAATGGTAAATCAGGACGTTCTTCAACCGAAACATCATTTAGTGTTCAAGCCTCTGAAATACTGAAACCTATAGTTGCAATTTTAAGCAGTAATCTATTTTGGTGGTGGTACACCATTACAACAAACTGCCGAGACCTTGCTCCGTACGACATCCAAAACTTTCGTGTTCCTAAATCCGCACTTTATGATCCACAACTCCTGAAACTTGCAGAAGAGTATTTAGAAGACCTTCAACGTAATAGTACTATGCAAGTTCGTGTTCAAAAGCGAACTGGACGCACTGAAACACAATCATTCAAGATTCAAAAATCCAAACACATCATAGACAAAATTGACCGTGTGCTTGCCCAACATTATGGTTTTACCGACGAGGAATTAGATTTCATCATCAACTACGACATCAAGTATCGTATGGGGTTGGGAAACTACCTATGTTTTGTCCAATAGTACCAACATTTCATATTGTTGGAAAAGTGCTTTGCAGGCAGTGGAGACGTGCTGTATGAAAGGATATAAAGGGCTGATGCGTATACCAACGACCTTCTGGTTTCCTTCAAAGCAGACTTTTCCTGGGAGTGCCAAGAAGTCTCTCCTCAACCGTTTCAGACCTCGGCTTTTCAGCATCTCCGTCGCCTTTCGGTGTGCGTTTTTGGTTTTCTCGGAAGCATCTTTAGGGGTCTCCACCGCCTCTATGAACCAGTCTTTCATCCAAATCATCAAGTTATGGGCGAGTTCAGCGAGTAAAAGCAAAACTTGCTGTGCGATCAATCCTGCCTTCCGGTATTTTCGTAAAGACAGTGCCTGATAATCTTGGCAGAAGGAGTTCTCCGGGGCTCCACTGCGTTGGTCATATTCACGCACAAGGTCCTCAAGAGAAGCAGTCGTGTCGG
>PYJC01000113.1 GCA_003635255.1 Candidatus Poribacteria bacterium
ATTTTCTATGACCTGCGCCTTATGAAGAAGGTCGTTAATCTCTTGGCGTAAATCCGCAGCTTCATCGGTATAAATCTGCTGGAGCGTAGCACGCTTAACGTAGACAATAACATAGGCATCCGGTGCCGTGGAGGGATAGTATTCCCGAATCCCTTTGAGTTTAGATTTTATGGAACTCTGGATCACTGTGCTATAGTGTTCACGGACACGATTGTAGGCGAGCCAATCGTCTTCGTTTTCGTTAATAACGTATCGAATCTTGTCGAAGATCTTCTTGGATAACTGATCTTCTGCCTGATCCATAAGGGTTTCGACAGAACCTGGTCCTTCCGACACACCGACGAGATATTCACTACTCGGATAGGCTTGTAGATCCGAGGTTATATCGGCGTGTGAAGTATAAACAATCATCGTAAAAACAATTACAGAATAAACAAATAGTTTTCTCATGCGCTAAAACTCCTCTCAGCTTGTGTCGTGATTGATAATTTTGATAGACAGTACAATTCAAAAATCCAAAATTCTTACCAAACACTTATACTCCAAAATAAGGTGGAAAATCCTCTGAACTGTCAGCTACTGCAATCATCCTTTGATAAAATAACGTAAGTTGCTATCTTGTAGCATCATCTGTTAGATTGTGCCCAAAAATGCCGTAAACTAAATGAAGTTTAAGAAAATATTTCGGTAATAAACGGGCAATGAATTGCCCTACAACAAACGGGCGGGTTCGTAGTAGTGCGATTTATCGCACGTTCCGATATTACCGAATTTAAAAATTAATCTTCATAAAGTTTGCGCTACAAAATGCTTGGCCACTTGAAATTTTTCAGTGAAATACGAGGTCGGCTGACCTAAAACTTTGTCCGTAACAACTTGGGTTATATTAAGACATAACGAATAAAAGTATGTTTTTATTTGTTATTATGTCGTAGCATGGCAAATTATATTCAAATTCAATTTCTAACGCAACTTAAATCTGATTTCAGTCGGAAATTCTACGGGTTTACAAACAGCAATTTGGGTTATTCTGATAGGAACAAATTTTCGATTTCCGCTGAACGATCCGCCTTATTGAGTGTCGCAAGTCTTTGAAGCTCTGCATCGATAAGCTGCTCAAAAATCTGATCAATCTTCGTATACAATTCGGTGGTATCCTCTGTTGTTCCCGCATCTGTAGGATCATCCAAATCGACTGCGTACTCGTTTCCATAGTGATCGGTGATTTGGATAACCCCCCGTTTAGCACCTTCCGGCAATACCAGTCCATCCGCTTCCAAAACCCATCCTCCGCCTACTGTTTGCGGAGCAGACGCAACGCCGAAATGCATCGGCGGCAGTTTTTGTCTGGGACGCAAAGGCATATCTCTGACTTCTTGAATATAGACCTCAACGCTATTTTTCGTCAGCCGTTTTTCGAGCGTTTCAAGGTGCGAGATTATCGACTTTCTGCTGTCAGTTGGCAGATATGCAAGCTTAGTTTTAGGAATTAATGCCCGGATACTGAAGTGCCGTATATATGGATCAACATCAGTGCCACTGGGGAGAGGTCCATGCCCTATAAAAAGCAGTTCAGGATTGTCACGGTGTAACGCCATGCTATGTGCTTCTAACTGAAGCATCTCTCGCTTGGGTAAGACGTATTTTTTCGCTACAGAAGGTTCAACGTTCATAATTGAATCGGTAAATTCAGAAAAACGTTTTTGTTCTTCTGGTGTGAGTCTTCCCGAATATTCATAGATAGGTGCGAAAAGTTCTCGCGTTTTCGCGTAGTTTGCTTGGCGTTGGATATGCCAATAGAAGAGTCCTACGCACAAAACCACAATGCCGAATATACTTATGAAAAGAATCCGTTTTTTGTTCATACCTGACCTCCTCCGTAGAATGATCCTATTAATTCTATACATTATACCGCTCTCCTCACATCTTGTCAAACAAACAATCCCAGGGGGGTATGTAAAGTTTTTGACACTAAACTCAATACATCGTTTTCTAATGCTTCTTACATAGCACGCCGCTGGAGTGCAAGAAGGTACGCCGTCTTTTCTATAGACATATTGCTCCGCTGGAGCAAAGAGGTCCCTTATACAGATAAAAACCTCTTCACGCCAGATGAAGATTAAGAATTTAATCGGGTAATTTTAGGGAAGTCCGGTTCGGTTAGGAAACCGAACCTACCGGGCCTGGTGGGTGAAAATTCGATCGAAAAATGGACAATTGAAGACCCCATTCAAAGACCCCTTGACCTCAAAGCAGGTTCTCGTGTATGATTATCTAATAGAACATGATACGCACTCATAAACATCTACCTAACCATTAGCAGACATCAAATTTAGAACGGGACAACCCCCTTCCGATGGAGGTTTGTATGTTTGATCAGGTTTTACAAGAGGTTGAAGCACAGTGTAAAGAAGAGAGAATCCCGATGTTAGGGGAAGAAAAGGCAAAATTTCTTGCCGCTTGCGTTGAGGCAGCGAAACCGTCCGTGATTGTTGAATGCGGCACGGCTATCGGTTATTCTGGGCTCTGGATGCTACGCGTGTTGAAAGCTGCCGGTACCGGACGCTTGATAACAGTCGAAATAGATGCTGACCGAGCGACACAGGCACGTGCTAATTTTGAACGCGCGGGTATGGCAGACCTCGTCGATTCACGTATCGGCGATGCGCAAGAGGTACTCAAAAGCATCAAAGACCCTGTCGATTTTTTGCTCCTTGATAACAACTTCAACAACTATTTTCCATGCTTTCAGGCGATCGAATCGCGGTTGACGAACCCCGCGACCGTCGTGGCAGATAACGTCGGCATCGGCGCAGATTCGATGGCGGATTATCTCGGACACGTCCGCGAACGTTATGAATCTGAAACGCACTGGTTTGATATCGATCTGCCGTGGGTGAAACAGGACGCGATTGAAGTGAGTATTTATCGGCGTTAGTTCTACACATATCTCCCTACTCGTGAGGTCCCTAACCTCACCAACAAATGCTGATATTGCCAAAGGAGTAAGTTTCTATGGGTTATGATTTTACCGATGTTGCTCGGTTGCCTGCCCCAAATGATAATGTCGCTATCGCAACCCAAACGTTAGAGAGTGGTACACGTATCGGTTGTGAGGGGGCTCAGTTTCAATTGTCACATACTATCTTAGAAGGACATCGCTTTGCCCTCCAGTCGATTTCAGAGGAAGCCCCGTTGTTGTCTTGGGGATTACCCTTCGGTTATGCAACACGTGCCATTGTCCCTGGTGACTATGTATGCAATCAGAAGATGATTGATTCGTTGTCAATTAGAAACTTACCTTTCGCGTTGCCAGAAACGCCCAACTTCAGCGACAAGATGGCACCCTATGTATTAGACGAAGCAGCGTTCCGTCCAGGGAAGCGGGCACCACTGCATACGCATGCGCGTCCCTTCTTTGGCTATCAGCGTCCCGGTAACCGGGGTGTCGGCACACGAAACTATATCGTCATTATGGGGACAACCGCACGCACCTCCGGTTTCGCAAGACGGCTCGCTGAGATGTGTTCGGTAGGAGGGGTTTGTAACCCCGATACATTTCCAAATGTAGACGGT
The DNA here is from genome assembly GCA_003635255.1 of Candidatus Poribacteria bacterium. Lineage (GTDB taxonomy): Bacteria > Poribacteria > WGA-4E > WGA-4E > WGA-3G > WGA-3G. Next base: position 3,577 of record PYJC01000113.1, read on the forward strand.
ATAGTTGCTGTAACGCACACAGAAGGCGGTGAAGGCAAAACACCGAATAACATTGATATGTTGCTCCGAACGCTCGCCGGTTTCACCGTCCATCCGAATATCGGCGCGATGCTACTCGTTGACTATGGCACCGAAGCGGTTACAAATGAAATGCTTCAGTCCTACATGCGGCGCGAAGGTTATGCCTTAGATGATGTCGTCCACCGTTTCTATCGGTTACAGGAGGGATTTGACTCCGATTTAGCCAACGGCACAGAGATTATTAAAGGATGGCTGGAAAACGTGAACAGCGTACCGCGCACCGAACAACCTCTGGAAAATCTGAAGATTGCCCTGCAGTGTGGGGGTTCCGATGCGTTCTCTGGTGTGTCCGGCAACCCGCTTGCCGCTTATGTTGCAAAGGAGGTCATTCGTTATGGGGGTTGCGCCAACCTCGCAGAGACCGACGAACTGATCGGTTCGGAGGCTTACGTGCTTCAGAATGTCCGCGACCTGACCACCGCCCGTACGTTCCTCAATACAATTGAACGGTTCAAAGAACGCGTCGCGTGGCATGGACACTCCGCTGAAGGCAATCCGTCTGGCGGCAACAACTTCCGTGGACTCTATAATATCGCCATTAAATCAATCGGTGCAGCGATGAAACGGCATCCCGATGTCTGTCTCGATTATGTCATCAATTACAGTGAACTCATGGAAAAACCGGGTTACTATTTCATGGATAGTCCCGGCAACGATTTAGAAAGCATCGCTGGACAGGTCGCCTCCGGTTCCAACATGATCTTCTTTGTAACAGGCAACGGATCCATCACAAATTTCCCGTTTGTACCAACGATTAAGATTGTCACAACGACGGGACGCTATGAGATGCTCACCAAGGATATGGACGTGAACGCTGGTGCGTATCTTGACGGCACACCGATGGAAGTGCTCGGTGAATCTATGTTGGACCTGACGGTCAATGTCGCGTCAGGTGAACGTTCTGTTGGTGAGAAAGCCGGACATTCGCAAGTCTCGTTATGGCGGGATTGGAAGCAGACGGGTCCTGTGGATTTAGATCCATTCCTGACAGAATCCGAATTGAAGTCTGGCGAACCTATTCCAATTGACGCTGTTACGGAAACCCAGCGGCGTGTGCTGACGACTCTGCAATTCCGTGCGCTTCAAACGGAAGCCGGATGTCGCACGGATCAAGTCGGGTTAATTTTGCCGACGAGCCTCTGTTCGGGACAGATTGCACAGATGATTGCGCACCGCTGCAATGAACGCGGGATCGGCGAGAAGCAGGGCATATCCCGTTTTGTGGCACTACCGCATACGGAGGGGTGTGGTGTCTCGGGTGGACGTTCGGAAGAGATTTATACCCGCACGATGATTGGACACCTTACGCATCCGACAGTTGCCCTCGGTCTACTCCTTGAACACGGTTGTGAGAAGACCCACAACGACCACGTCCGACATGAGATCCAGAAACTCGGTATATCGCCGGAACGCTACGGTTGGGCGAGTGTGCAATTAGATGGCGGGATTGATGCTGTTATTGAGAAGGTGCAAGACTGGTTTTCGGAAACGCTTGCGGATAAACCGTCCGTTCCAGTTGTTGATGCTGGGTTAGAACACCTTTGTATAGCCGTGACCTCAACGGGTGAGGCGACTGAGGAAGTCTCTCAATCTCTGATGCAATTGACGCATGGAATCGTTGTTGCGGGTGGAACGGTTGTCGTCCCCGCGAATGCGACGTTTGTGTCTCACGGCACACGGCGTGTGCCTACTACTTTGGCGTATGGACAGCGGGTCGAGAAACCGGGTTTTCACGTCATGGAAACACCGACGGATCAACCGACGGAAACGTTGACAGGTTTGGGTGCGACAGGTGTGGATTTGGCACTTGTGCATATCGTCGGCGCACCGTTGCAATCGCATGTGATGGTGCCGTTGATTCAGATCTCTACAGATGCTACAACGCAAGCCAATTACGGTGCGGATTTGGATTTGGAGTCTGCCGATGTTGACGACCTATTAGCTTTGATTGTAGAGGTAGCATCGCGTCGGTATATCCCGAAGCTGCACGGTAAAGGGAACACCGATTTTCAGTTGACGCGCGGATTATTGGGGATTTCGATGTGAACGCGCAGCATAGAAATAGAAAGGAGTTATATGCCCAACTATGAGATATTGGTATAGGCAGATCAAAATTGGTGCAGCAAAGATATACCCAGTGAAATAGGTATATCCAATGAAATGGACCTTTGGCTTCCGTGAGCGTCTGACTCCAATTCATACAACGGATTATCTATTCTCAATTCAATATTAAAGCGACTTTGGTGGAGATGAAGGAACTCAACTCCGATGACCGCGTATGCTCCGAAACCTCTACCTTCATAGGTGTACAAAATGTCTTTCCACTCATGACCCCATTCCTTACAAACTGGGATTGGAATAAATAAAATGAACTCCAAGTCCCAGTCCAGACAGACCTCCCGAAGTTCCCTTTCTACTTTTTCATAATGCATATAACCCCAAGTGAGCCCACCGCCTAAATAGGGCGAAATATTTCGTTTGTGGAAGAAGTGGTAACGCCCGCCGATTGCCGCGGAAAGAGATGTAAATTTGGGATCCTGATCGCTACCGGAAAAGAGCCGAGAATTGAGGTCTACAATCAAGGGACCTTTCCCAAAAGATAACCCGAGTTCTGCTCCAGGTATCACATTTATGTCTATGCCGGGGATAGAAGTGCCCAAGACTCCCAGACGAAGGCCTATCCTTTCATTCACTATGGACTTAGCATCAAGTAGGATGTTCTCAGCATTGTTGACTGTAACATTCTCAGACGACGTTGGATGTAAGGGAAGCCATCCGTTTGGTGCAGTTGTCGTTGCCCCACAACCACCGACATAAATGAGTGTAAACAATAATATGGACAAACTTGTGTATCTATTGAGGTTTTTCATAACGACTCCCCCAGGATTTCTCATCCGTTTTTAACCCCCTAAAGAATCAGAATCAGAATCAACGGTATGAATGCCTTATGGGCATTCCCCGCCCCTTATCAGGGGACTTTAAGGCGGCATGCGTAAATTCTATAGAGGTTATTTCCGTATTAACATCTTTCGTGTTGCGGTGAAATCGTCTGCTGTAACGGAGTCGCGTGTGGACTCCGTGGACAATGTATAGAAATAGACACCGCTTGCGACGGGTTCACCGAATGCGTTTCTGCCATCCCAATAGGCGGCCCGGGAACGGGTTTGATAGATGCCGGCAGGTTGATGTCCGAGTGCTAACTCCCGAACGACTTGTCCGTTCACAGCATAGATTGTGATGGTAACCGCTGCGGGTTTTGCCAAGTGATAGGGTATCCATGTCTCTGGATTGAACGGGTTTGGGAAGTTTGCTAAAAGCGCGTTTTCTCTGTCTGCGGTGACCGTTATTTGTGCAGTAAACGCGGGGCCGTTGTATCCCGCGATGGCACCTGCGCCGACAGTGAATGTGAGGGTGCTATCGGCGTTCATGTTTCCATCAAATTCAAGTCTAATAGTGATTTCAGTGTCGCTTTTTCTGACCGGTTGGTGCCAAGGTATTGTTACACCGTCAATACCGGAGACTGACACAGCATCTCTAAGAACTCATAGCGAGTACGCGCTATGAATGGTTGAAAGTTATACGAAAGTTAATCATTGAATATGCGAGATGACGAAACCCCAGACGGGTCTCTTTGAGTTTATCATAGCTCAGGGCAAGTCTTCGGTAAGTGTCTTGCCACCCGAAAGTTCGCTCAACTTTATATCGGTCTTTGTATATCCTTTTGTCAAACCAACGGAACTTACGCGCAATGACAATAGGTTCTTTAGCATTGCGACGGTTAGGATAAATCACGGGTCTCAACCCGTGTCCTCTAATAAGTTTATGATTCACCTTAGAATCAAAGGCAGAATCAAGTGTCAGAGCCGAACCGCAAAGATCCATGCCAATACGTTTGCTAAAAGCGATTATATCACTCAGGGCTTCGGGCAAAATCGTTGTATCATGTGCGTTGACGGGTTTCAGCGTTATCGGTCCTATGATGAACCCATGATTATCGGTGAGCGTCAACTCTTTTTCGCCTTTCTGATGTTTGTGTCCTGAGTAGCTGATACCGTCGCCCCTTTTTTCACGACGGTGTTTGAACCATCACCGTGAAGGTGTGTCGTATCAAGTTGATCCGTATCAAGCAAGTGTATAACCGACGCTTCAAAGAGGTTCTGATACGAGCCATCTTTTGACCAGCGATGATGCCATTTATAGACATTAGACCAATGGAGTTCATTCCGCCGTGTTCGGAGTTGCTCCCATTGAATACCCGTATGCAAAACATAGAGAATGTAGTTGAATATCTTGTAGAAAGAGAGTTTCGGCTTTGGACCTTTAACACGTTTCTTCAGATGTGGCAAGATATAACGATTAAAATCCTTACGCGAAACCTGCTTCGGAATACCGTTGTATCTCGGAGACTTTTCGGACTCGGAGACCGTCATAAGAGCACCTCTCATAAAGTAAGTGACTATCAAAAGTGGAAATAAAGGGACATAAAGGATCGCCTTTTATTCCACTATTTTACTACATTTTTATGTTT
>PYJC01000114.1 GCA_003635255.1 Candidatus Poribacteria bacterium
TCTGCCTCGCGTGGTAGATTGCTATCATCGACACTGACGGTGATACACCGCCGGGATTGCGTTGAAGCACTCTTACTTTCGGTGTCTTTGATGAAATTGAGAGCCATCGCACACCCGAGTCGGAGATTCAAACATTTCGAGTGATAAAGACTCAGAGAACCGAGACTTCGATAAAGACGTGCTTTGGGTATTTTCAAGGCATCTGCGACTTGATTCGGGTTGTAAAGTCCAAAGAGATGGCAAACGCAGAGCAGAAGTAGCGTCTCAACGACTTGCTGCCTCATTCGTTGAAAGTAAGAAGCGAGAAGGTCTTGAAAAAAGAGTGTAGATTTGGTAATCTTATGACGCATGAGATGTCCTCCAATGGCGACTCGAAGGTGGTTTTTCTGAGTCACTACGATGCCATCTCATGCGCTAAAAATCAAGCAACTTTTTCAAAACAAACGCATTTTCATACTGCTATACCTACGATCTATTGATGATTACTGACTCCTTGATAGATTTGATAAATACCAGTTACTTAATTACTTAATTACAAAAAAAAAATGGAAAGAGACATTTTTAGGGATACGAAAAAAAACTCTGCAATTAAGTAATTAAGTCAATTTTAACTTTTTTTTAACGAAATGTACACACCATAAACGGATACCACAAATGCAGAAAAAAACCATAGAAAAGAGGCTCAAAATACTCGAAAAAACACGTAGTGGAAACATGGAAGTTACCATAGCAAAGGAAACACCTGGGGGTATCATTGCGATGTCCAGATGCGGAATTTGTGGCAACCCCGCGCCCTACACCTTACAGTCTGTTTTCGTCTGCGTGCCATGCAAAAACGTAATATACCAAGGAGTCCGAAAATGAGATTTAAAATCCTCGGAAACACAAAACCAGCCATCAACGAGCCGACACCAGCACCGCCAGAGATTGTGCCTATCGATACGAACCCGGATACCGACGTTAGACCTAAACCTGATCCCATTGCGAAAATGCCCGTAGGTATGCCGTTGACGAACAGGCTTGACAAGATGAACATCGAGCAAGCACGTTGGGCAATCGTAAACGCCGATACTTGGATCAAACACCTAAAAGAACAGGGTGGTGAGATATACGAAGGTTCAGACACAAAGCCTAAATTGCAGAAGAAAATCCCAACAGAGCGGCTTAAAAACATAATCAACAATATGGGACACCGGGTAAACAACGACCGGAACGCAACCACCGAGCAGAAACTCGCAGGGTGGATCGACATTCTAAAGTGGGCATTGCCGTTAATTCCAGACGATGAGCAACACTTCAAGTCCATCGTCCAGAACAGCATCGAAAATCCGAGTCAATGGGACTTCATGGAAAAGCCTAAGAGATAGCCCAAAGCCACGTGGCATCAACTAAAATCATCGGAAATCCAGGGGTCTTGGGGGACGCGAAGTCCCCCAGAAAATGGTATGAAAAGGTAGGTGTGGAAGGACGAAAGTCCTTTCCACGAGGTAGAGAGAGAGAAATCTGTGGCTTCGCCACGTAACCTACCGCTGATTGATAGTCCAACAGAACCCAGTAATAATAAGGGTTCACGCCCAATTCCAACCCCCAATTTTCACCTACGCCAATTCCCCCAAGCCCCTACCTCAATTCCGCCAAGCGGGTATGCGAATTACGGACTTCCCCTTTTTCTGTAAAATGAGTGTATTTTGTTTGATGATGTATCTCTTTTCTACGCACCCCCCAACGAGCGTGGGGTGCGTAGAAAAGAGCGTAGCATCCCTTGTATTTTTTGTTTTGTATATTATGAATAATTGGTGAATTTCATCATATAAGGAGAATTTGAACATGTCTATTGTCCTATTGTCAGGAGCAAATATAACGTTGCTCGGATATTATCTGTATGTAAGAGGTCAGATTGCCTATCGAATAAAGGTAATGCGTTTCCAGATCAGAAGAATTAAGCGTATTTTAAGCACACTTGAAAAGTAAAGGAGTCCCAAATGCCGAGTAAAACGATTTTCGTGCCGTGTGAAGAATATCCGTATGCGTCCCAGACGGAAGTGTTGAAGCCTGGAATGGAAGTATTAGAGATTTCGACCCGTTCCAAGGTTCCGTTTGGAAAATCATTAAGTCCGTTTAACCTTGTGATCACGTTAAAAAGTGGAAAACGTGTAAAGGTTGAATGTACGTATCAGGGTTCAAAGGTTTTAGCCGACAGCAAGCAGTATATAGGTCTTTATTGGAGATCGCCCAGAGATGCCGCGCTCGATAAGCGGATAAAAGGGCAGAGACCCGTTGGTTTTAGATTCTTTGGTAAGGAATATACGACCACTCCGAAACACGCCTTCTTCGATTTCTTGTATATTGTCGGGCTGTGCCAGCGGAAGGATGATGTGTTTGGAAAACTTGATACATGGGACGGCTTCTCGGATATGTTCTATAGTCCGAGAAAAGACCCGAATTGTCGTTTCAATCCCAAACTGGTGCGATTAGAAGCCGAATCACTTTGTGCGTAAATAATCAATAACTGTATCAGGCTTAGAAATCTCAACTGGGTATTTTCCTGGATTTAACTGAATGTCGGCATAGATTGCTTGTAATAATTTTCTTCGCTCTCCTCTACTGGAAGTCTCAGAAATTATGAACCATTTAACAGGATCATCTATGGTGCGTCTGTCTTCCTGACATGGAATTCTGCTTTTCATTGTTATTTCTCCTTTCTTGGATTTATGGCAATTATACTAAAATTTGGACAATTCCTATCGCTTGCAAGTTGAGTTTTCAAAGAGTTGTGATTTTCCGCTGGTTGCACACCTCACAGAACTTTGAGAAAAATACCGCAAGCCGATTCAGCAAGGAATGGTAAATGACCCCGACGAGCAGATGATTGTAGTTTATCGGGAGTTGGATCCCCTCCCCGACATGCGCTTCGATTTTGATTCGCATCAAAGTGCCTCTTTATTCACGAAAGGCGTTTGCCACAGCCACCAAATCCAAAACATTCACAATCCCATCGCCGTTGACATCAGGTGCTTTTTCCCCAAATCCATTGGCAACTGCAACTAAATCCAGAATGTTCACAACACCATCTTCATTGACATCGTATCTGTCAGTTGTGTTTTTTAAATAGATTTCACCATCCAAATCGGGCAAAATGTGCGAGGTGTTACGCAAACGACTTTCTACACCTGTTGCCGGCTCAGGTAGTTGAATAACTTGGGGCGTACCACTGCGGTTATACACCACCCACCCGTGAGTGAACTCACGGATAAATAAGCCTTCACGTTTTCTATAGCGTTCTGCGATCTCGCCAACGGGCGCACCGAGATCGGCATCCCAAAAATCGAACCAGTAATGTTCCTGCGGTTCACCAATGGGTTGACCGCTCTCAGCATCCCAATACCCATAGCGATGGGTTCGCGCCTCTGGGTCAGCATACAAATAGCCCCCATAAAAATAGATATAGCCATCGGAATGTGTGAGGCTTAAGGTTGTAAAGAGACGCATCCACTGCTGATTTATAGGGGTGTCGGGTCGGGTATCAACGACGCGCGTCGCTTGATAATTTAAAGCAGGATCAGGGGTTAGAGTTGCAATGCTCCACCCTTCAAGGCAGACTAGCTGCGGTTCTCTGAGCGTGCTTTCTGCCCAAATCATCGTGCTTTCAATCTCTCTGAGACCCGGATAGGTGTAGCCTTCGGCAGAATCCCGCGCGGTTTCCATGAAAAGCCCATTGATGTAGGGAGCAGCCCTGTGGGGCTTCGTTCGGTTCGCATTCACCATGATAAGGAAACCTTCACCGACTGCCTCACGGATACGCTGGATAATCACATCACGGGCGCGTTGCTCGGCTGCATGACTCCTATATCCGTCAAGTACAGTGATGTCTTCCCGCCACCAATCCAAAAAAATGCCATCAAACACCCCACATCGCGAGACCGCTCGCGCTTGGGAAACAATAATATCTTGCACCGTGGGATGCGTGAAATCGAGCAAGAACGTCCCAGGCCAGCCTTCAACAGGTGTTCCTGTTGCGTCCCTAATCCAATAAGGAGAATCTTTTGGAAAAAGTTTATTGACGTACGAATCCCGCATGTGGACACTACCGGTAACAAAAATCAAGTTTGGATTCACAGCAAGCAATTCATTTCGTAGTTGGCGCGCTTGCTCTACCCCTCCCATCAGCACAATGCCCTGATCGGTATCTTGGAAATATATTTCAACACTCCACGCACCACTGGTCATTTTACTACCCCAAGCCCCACTGATCAACAGATCGTGAGCGGTGATGCGTTCTTGCGGCGATAGAGACGGACGATTTCGTATATCATTCCACGGCTGGAAAACTGAAGGGTAATGTCTGTCATTGACGCGATTTTCGGTAGGCAATCCGTCTAACGCACAGATTTCATCAAACAAAAACTCAGAGAGCGATAGATGTTTCAGCGGACTGACATCTACAATCAGGTTATCATGGATACGTAGGTTTTCCAACCGCGTCAAGTTTGCGAGGGTTCGGATGTCTACAATGTGATTACCATTCAGCTGCAATTCAGTGAGATGGGTGAGGTTTGCAAGCGGCGTAATGTCTTTAATCTGATTGTGGTGAAGCCATAGATGCTCCAAGTTTGTCAAGTTTGCGAGAGGTCGGATGTCTGCGATCTCACAGATGCCAAGGTTCAGTTGTTTCAGCTTCGTCAGATTCGCAAGCGGTAAAAGGTTTGAGATCGGGTTGACATAAATCCACAGACCTTCTAAATGTACTAATGTCGCTAAGGGTGAAATATCGAGTATCTCATTTTCACCGAGATTTGTCCACTGTAGATACGTTGCATGTTCCAATCCCGTGAGATCCGTGATGCCTCGCTTGCGTCCATCGAATCCATTCAGACGTTTCATATCAGCTGTCGTGAGCACCTGCGCTTGCGGTATTTCCAATGCTTCCCGCACGACTTGCTGTAAATTCTTATCCGGCATCCAGTCTTGTGCCTGCGTAGCAGGGGCTATCAGCAAATAGAACACGACAAGCAGGCGTAATAATTTCTTAATCATTTTTACCTCTTACTGCTCACAGAAACATAAACTCTCAATCAATGCCGTGTCTGCGATACCAACGTCAACGGCAAAAACATCAATAGTTTTACTTGTGGAATGAACGTTTGGCATACGCTTTGCACAGAGGCCCCGTCCTTTAGGGTGCGGGTATTGACGGTATATATTTCTGAGTTTCGGTTAACTTTTTCCGAAAACGTGTAACATATTATCGGTCGTCCCTTGAGTCCCGTTTGAACAGGTGAATTCATCTTGAGTTTCCTATCATATTCCAAAGCGTTTGCCTAATGCCCATCCACCTGCGCGTTCAAATCAGCCACCGCCGTGAGGAGCTTATCGTTTTCCTGATGCCGCGGCTGGGGTTGCGGCGATCTCTCGCAAGAGAGACTCAGCAAGAGGCAAGTAGAAAAAGAAAATATGATGTTTTCATGTGTTTTTCCCTCCTTTCCCCCATTCTGCGTCTCTGTTAGAATTCGCTGGATTCGAGTTTATCCAGAACCGTTTGTATTTCAGGATCAAAAACCGCTTTGAATTTCAATAGATTCTCAAGATGCCATGCGCTGAAGGCTTCTAACTCACTCGCATCGGACTCAACTCTATCTCTGCAACACGGTGTGCAACACTGTGTTTTTTATCTCAATCTACTATACCTTCCACTAAACGTTCAACAATCCGTGTAAGCACAATCTTTCTGTAAGGGCGTTCTAAAGCGTCATCGTTGTAAAAGGCGGGCATTTTGGAAGAAACAGGTGCTGTTAGCGTTAGGGTGTCATCCTGAAAATCCATGGTGGTTTGGCTGATTGGGGTAAAGAAATACACGTCAAATTTATCAAGCAATTCCTTCTGTTCTGCTTCTTTTTCTTCTGCTGACGGTTCTGGTGTCGTGCCTTTGTGATACGGGGTTATTTCTAAATGTTTGTCTTCCACAACCAAAGATAATATACCGTCTTTTATGCTATATGTTCCTGACCAATTGCCCATCACGTTGACACTATCACGGTCGTGATCATGGGGTGGATCTAACGGTTCATCCATAAAACCGTGCAGATGGATAGTGGCTCCATATTCTATAGACAGATTCCACTCATCTTCTGCAGTGAAGTATTGATGGAAGCCTATAACGCTTATTTCCGTAAAAGTTGCGGTATCCGGATCGTCTATCAAAAGTTGCTCCAAAAACGTTGACAAAGACAGGTCATTTATGGAGGTGACTTGCCAAATTGAGTAGACTTGCTGAGGGGTTAGCAAATTTTCTTTGAATGCGGCATCTCCTTCTAATGGGACATCATCGGTGTTGGATTCTCCACATCCGAATAGGATAGCGAGCATGAGTATTGTGTAGAAAATCGTTTGTGTTTTCACTGTTGAGTCTCCTTGTCAGTTCTTTTCCTTAACTTTGTCTGCGAAAAATCGTCTGCTCATAAAAGACTTTCTTTTTCGCAACAGTTCGTTCATTTCAACTGTTGAATCAAATCTTTCAGGTCATCAGGCGTTCCGTGAAAGCTGGGGAAACTCATATCGGGGACGCTCACACCACAGATGACTTTCACAGCGTCTCCGTTTTTGAACGTAAGAATCGCTATACGATGTCCGATTCTGTCAACACACTTTCACAGCGTCGATTTTTATTGTTTTCTGACCGAGTCGAAGTTTCATCTGTCGAAGATGGATTCTCTGCGCACCTGAAAGATATGCTCGTTTGCATCGAACACGAATATATGATCGTTAAAAGTCTCGGCGTGTTGCTCGATTGTCCATACCCCTTGCCGCTCGACCCCTAATATAGGATCGTTGAAAGTGAGGACATCCGCCGATAGTGCTTCTTCCAATTCGTGTGCCCTCCACGCATCGGCTTCCGCTTGACTCGCAAATTCAAGCGTGACGAGCCGATGTGGAGAAGTCCCATAATAGTTGTCGTAAGCCGTTATGGCTTTCAGTTGCCTATGATAGTAGGCGATCGCTTTGCCGGAAGGCGGTTCAACCAATGTTCGAGAAACCGATGTAACATAGTCCACATAGTCTTGTTTGCCGCCAATTGGATAATCAATGAGACGGATCACTTTTATTGCCCACTCGCCCGCCTCACCTTTCGAGTAGTCGGAACGCTCGATAAATGTGTGCATCGTCTGGTCTGTGGCGTAATCTGTGGATTGTTGAAGCATGGCAGCGATCTCTGGGCGGTTCATGTAGGT
>PYJC01000115.1 GCA_003635255.1 Candidatus Poribacteria bacterium
ATCTGCGAAGCCCAATGTCGTTTACTACTACCAGATTCAAGATGTCTCCCTCGACGGTAAAGTCCAAACCCTACGGATGAGCCGTCTGAAAGGTGATGTCTCACCTGCTGGTAAGATCACAACGACATGGGGTGAAATAAAAGCGTTGCAATAATACGAAAGGCACGCGATCACTGATCCTTCCTCGTGATGGCGTGCTTTCGCTTAGCAACAACTCGGTTATTCAGGGAGAAGTCTATAACCGAACTAACCTAACCGAAAAGCGGTGGATTCCCTGTCCACCGCTTTTTACATTTAAGTAACCAGTGGCCAGTTAAAGAGATTTCTTGTAGCAGTAACAGGAAAGGTAAACACCACAAGGTCTTAACTGGAAACTGGAAACTGGTTACTTGAAAAACTGGAAACTTCTTTACGGAAGGGCGTACACACCGCGTCGGACTTTTACGATTTCACCCGTTTCTACGAGACGTGTGAGTTCGTTATTGACGGCTTTTGGATGGCCTTCAATGGCTGCAACGAGTGCGGCTGTCTTTTTCTCGCCATCGGAGAGATGAGCGAGGATCTGATCTCGGAACGGTACACGTAGCGGTTTCCCGCCTCTAAATCTCTTCAATACACGGTTCGCCTGCCTTGAAGAACATCCCAAAACACGTTCCACTTCTTCTCGACTTGAATCGGCAGTGAGTGTCTCGCGTTCGGCTTCAAACTGCTTGCGTGTCGCGATGACTTCAGGGAGTTTGTCCAAGCTGCCAGCAATTTCAAAATCCGCCCAATCAAAAAGAAGCGTCTCAGATCTATCGGTGATACCAAGCAGCGGAAAACTCGTGATTAACACAACCTTCCTATTCTCCCCAATATCCAACCCTGCATACCCTATAATTTCGGTGAGGTAGTTGACAACGTGTTGTTCATAAACACTCTGGACGCGTTCATCGCTATAAATATCGAGGTCCTCCTCTTTTTTGTAGGAAAGCGGGATTTCGTCGTTGCCAAACACAAGCTGCGATCGTCGCCAAATGGCACCTTGCGGCCAATACGGTGTGCCGACGATCCACAAAACATCTGCCGCTTTAAGAGTGGACTCAAACCCTCTTAGGGCATAGAAAGAGGTCACGAGACTGACATTCTCTTTTTCCGAAAAATCTTTCAAGTATGGAATAACGGCTTGATAAGTGATAATTGCATGCTTGACGTTCGGATCCCGTTCAATTTCTGCGTGGATACCAAGAAAGAACCGCTGGGCTGCTTCAGAAAATCTGAGAGCATTCCACGTGTTGTCATAGTCTATAATCGTTTCTAAGGTATAGTTGCCTGTGCAAATCTGAAAGAGACGGTTGCCCGGGCCCCACGTTGCCGATTCAGACGGGATAACCTCAATGGTGTTATCTGCGAACGCCCGACGGAGGTGTCGCTCAGGGAGATTAGCAGCCATTAACACAAGGCGTTTGACGCTTGGATGAAGGACGGGTGGTGCCCAGAACCACAGGGACCTCTCATTCCACAGCATCGGTGCATCGGCATCCCGTGTGTAATAGTCAAAGAAACACTTCAATTGATGCCAATATGTCCAGTTTGGATTTTGACAGACCGTCGGGAACGCCTGAATGCTCTCTACGGTCGTTGTGTCTAAAATACCTAACGCGATGGCTTCCGACATCGGCATCGGGATCCTCATGTCCGCGTTGACCGTAAAGTCATCCAGCTGAAAATAGGGCAGCCCCTGCGCCGTGAGCCTATCTGCAGCCGTCTTATTCAGAGGGATGTAAGCAGAAGCACCGCCTTCAAACGCGATGCTAAACGCTGCAAGTGCTTTTCCGGTCTCCTCATCAACAACGCCACGCTTGATGATGCTGCCTTGCACATTGACCTGACACATCTGCTGAACGAGTGTGTCCGCCTCGCTCGCAAACGTCCGGAATGCTGCACGGACCCGTCGGATAGCACTGCTGTCAGGCGTGCCTTTGATTTCTATCGCGTTCAGTAGGAATCTGGCGAAGTCCCCCAGAACACTCCCTTGATAGTTGACGATCCACGTCTCTAATACATCTTTTGAAAGTCTGTATAGAGGAAATAATTTGAACACTTTCGCCGTATCAACGACACAAAGCCGCGCTGTTTCATCGGGGTTCCACATCTCCGCGTCCTGTGATACCGGGTTGAAAAAGAGCTCAGGGGCTGCCACTATCTGTACTTTTGCGTCCTGGAACGCGGAGCCTTGCGACAAATAGCCGCGCTGTTGACATTCCGTATAGACGGGACATTTCGGACAAATAACCTCATCCGGATTCCCACCCTTTTCCTCAAGCGTCTCACACCGTTCGGCATCTTCACAAACATTGCCACGTTGGAACGGAGTTGCCATACGCTCTTCAACAGGGACGGCTTTCACCTGTTCCCACCGGTACATCCGAGGTTTCCAATGGACAACCGATGCCACGTTTCGCGCCTGAAAGTGTTCCACTGCTTCCCTCGCAACCTTATTATTTGCCATGTTTAAGCAGACTGTCCCGCCATCGCGAAGATGTGCTTCTATGTGAGGGTCCGTCGCGACCCCAGTTTCGGTAAGAACACCAAGGATGCGCGCATCGCGGTCGAAAGGACCTTGCGTCTGAACAGGACGTTTTTCAGGTCTCTCGGCATCAACGGCTTTTGAGGCTTCCGGTTTGTGCAGTATCGGGATCGGACGTTTTATCGCTAACGGACTGCGTGTGCCTTCCCGGATGGCGAGGATCGTATCGGACACAGGTAAGTTCGTCGGCGGGAGCAATGGCACTATACCGGTATCGTCCCGTATCTCTGTGATAGGTGTAGGTTCCAGGTCGCTTTCCTCTTCGTGTAATGCTCTACGGAGGACATCCATCGGGGCAAAGAGAACGTCTTTGGCGATAACGGGTGGGTCCAACAGGTTCCCGACGATAATCTCATAGCGCGCATCCCAGCAGCTGTAGCCTGCCTCGCCAAAGATTTCGAGATACACGTCGCGGTGGTGTGGATCTTCCGTCGAAGGGTTGTGCTTGTAGATATACTGTTTCGATGCCTGCGCACTTGGATGGAGATAGTCCGGGATTCTGCAGGAAAAACGCAGCCCCCCGTCTTTTGATAGTGTCAAGAGCGGATTTTCCACGGCGTTCACAAGTGCCTCAACACAGGCGAGAACAGCGTCCGGTGCAGCACAGAGTGCCTCGTATTTAAATTCGATGTCGTGCCAGCGCGCACCATCTCGCTGAGAAGGGATACCCGTCCAGATCTGAATACCGTATGAGGCAAGCCAGTATTCAGGTTCCCAACTATCTGCCCGTTGACGTTTCGGGAACCGCGCCCTACCAAAATCGCACGGACCCTGGTTGTTTTCAGGCGCACGTCCGATCGGCATAAAAGAGATGTCTGCTTGCTCCAAGTTATCAAGCATCAACGGATACCGGTGCGCACAATAAACCTTGAAACAGTATGGAAAACCTCTGTAAAGCGCAGATGATGTGACCGTCTTCCGCTGGCGAAGCGGCTCTTTATGGCGTTGGTGGCAGCGTTGAAGAATATCAGTTAAAGGGTTCATGGTCTGGAAAAATCGGAATTACCTATTTATTTTCTTAAATTTCATTCAGATTAATACAGTCCAACGTGACTAATTTAATATTAAAAATTCTATCACAAAACCTCTTTTAATCCAAGTTTTTAAGGCAAAAAAACATAGTGTTGGTAAGGGATTAGGTGTTAGTTGTGTTAAGACATTTTTTAGTAAAATTATAGTAAATTTTACTGTCCTAATATTGTTATATTAAGATTGGACCCACATTTTGCTAAATAGGTCTAAAAATGACTATTACGTTCAGTAAAGATCACGAGCGCGCAGAAACACCCAGCATTTGAAGAGACGCTGCTACAAAAACATCATGAAAATCCCTAAATTGACTTATGGTTTGCGCCTACAGCCCACAAACTGGAAAGTTTGTGCTACTTTTGGGTGTTGGCACTGAGAAAACCGGTTTTTTATTCCTAAAAATTGTAATATTCCCAACTTTTTTCAAAAAAACTGAAAAAAAATTTGACTTAATTCTACATTTTGTTGTATAATTTACCATATTGAGACAAAAATAATTTTAATTTGGAATTGATTAAGTTGTCTTAATACAGGTTTAGCGTTGTGGGGATCGGTAACCAGCGGTTGGGATTCTTGGCTCTGGAGCTGAGTGAAAACAGGTTCTTGCGGCTAAAAAAAATTACGGTATTCTCAACTTTTTTGAAAAAAAGCAAAAAAAAATTTGACTTAATTCTGTATTTTGTTGTATAATTTACCATATTAAGACAAAAATAGTTGTAACCTAAAATATAAAATAACGTCTTAATATGTAGTTTAGGCTTAATTCGAGGTGTTTTGCTTAGGTGGCAGCTCGGGTTATGGATTCGCAAGTCATCAGATTCGCGAATCTTTAGGAATAGGGGGAATTTCGCATGCCGAAACGTGTCAGTACAAAACAATTGCTCATTGCCTGCCAGATGTCGTTTGATGGCAAAAGCAACCGCGAAATTGCCAGCGAACTCGGTTTCACTGAGACAACTGTATCGAATTGGCGGAAACTCGAAATTTGGCAAGAATTTGAGGCAGAACTCATTGATGCCTACAAACAGCAAGCACTAAACCTCGAAAGTGCAACACCTTCGTAATTTTCGTAATTTTGAGACAAAAGCGGGGGGAACAGATACCCGCATAAAAAGGTTAGTTTATTTTGTTAGAATGGGTTTATTTCCCTGAATCCATTCGATTGTTGAATGGAAGTTTCGCACGTGCGTGAAACTTAACACTTTTTTTATTTACATTTGGAGGAAAATAACGCATGTCAAGTTTGAAAATGACATTTTCCTTAACGAGTTTAATTCTAATTTTCGCACTCGCTTTTGCAGCGATGCCCGTGTTGGCAGAAACAGGCGGGTTAGTTCCAGCTATTACTGTATACGATGGTAAAGTATCAGCTGCTACGAATGCGGTTGACCACACACAGACACGAGCCGCTTATTGGTTGAAAGTTAGTTTTGATAGCCCGGTAGCGGATCTCATTGCCACTGATTTTGAGGTCAATAAGGCAGATTCAATAAACGATGCTTTTACTTCTATAACAGGTAGCACGCTTATCGATAGTTTTGTTACTGCTGAAGTCGGGAAAGTTTATATTCTGCAAATTGATTTAGGTGATACGAGCTACGAGGCAGGATACGTTTCTGTTGTCTTGCCGGAAGATGCTGCTAGAGGCAATTCTGGTGCAAACAATAAGCTAACCCGGCGAGGCGAGTTTACTACCAGCAGTTTGCCGAAAGCTACCGATTGGACTGTAACTCCAGCACTTGACGCATCGACTTTCAAAGCAGCTGATGACATTGACGGTAAGAACTTTAAAGCCGGTTCGGGTGGTACTACTGATGATACTGGCTTTACCGTGAATTTTACATTTACTCCCGGTACTCTTTCTGCTGGCGTACCGACCTTGGTTGCTGCTCAGGTTCAGCTAAAAGATAAAGATGGTAAGGATGTAAGTACAGATTCGAGCGGTACTAATTACGCTACTGTGAATGTAGGTACTGCGGTGGGTAATACTTATCCTGTAGAATTTACATTTACTGGTGAAGTTCCTCATCCAGTGGTAATTGGCGTGAATCCCCAGTGGGCAACTGGAACGACAACTGTCCAGGTTCCTAAGGCGGGTGTCACAGAAAACCCTCCAGCGGCGATGATCACGGTCACTGGTCTTAATGAGACTGAAAGAACCTTCCGGATTGAAGTTGGATTCACTCCTGCGGCGAAGTCTGACGGTTCTGCTGGCTCTGCTATCAAAGGCTTTGATGAGGCAGGGCTTGATGTCAAAGACGCAGGCGATTCAGTGGTCCTGGTTACGGTCGAAGCAGAACGCGAAGCTGATAACAGTTATGTGGCGATCCTGAAGTATGATCAGTTAGCAACGCTGCCACTAACCATAAAAATCAAGCAGAGTGGGGATGGTTCGGTAAAGACCAGTAATCCAGATCACAGTGCTATGGTCGGTGGTCCACCTGTCATCACGCCTCCTCCCGCCAATGCGCCTGCGAAACCTGATGCGCCAATGGCTGCAACAAATGCTACCAATGACCTCATCATCGATGTCAGTTGGACGGCACCTGCCGATAACGGTTCTGCTATCACTGGGTATACCGTGAAGAAATACGATAGTGCTGGCATGTTGGTCAA
Source organism: Candidatus Poribacteria bacterium (assembly GCA_003635255.1). GTDB lineage: Bacteria > Poribacteria > WGA-4E > WGA-4E > WGA-3G > WGA-3G. Next base: position 6,215 of record PYJC01000115.1, read on the forward strand.
AACTTTCCCGGATGACGATCCAGCCACCACTGCTA
>PYJC01000116.1 GCA_003635255.1 Candidatus Poribacteria bacterium
CTTGTTTATAGACATAGCACCCCTAATGAAGATTAAGAATTTAATCGGGTAATTTCTTGTGGAAGTCCGGTGCGGTTGATGAAGTTTAAGAAAATAAATCGGTAATCAGGCGAGGATACAATCCTCGCCTGCGGGGGAGGACACCCATCTCGGGCAGAATACGGAATTACCGAATTAATAAATTAATCTTCATCAAACCGCACCTACCGGGTTTGGTGGAACATAGAATTACCCAAATATTTTATTAAACTTCATACGGGGTGCGGTCGCTTGAATATACCGTTTTCTATAGACATAGCACCCCTACGGGGTGAAGAAAGTGTCCGAAAAACTGTGTTACAATACGCAGAAATACCCAAGCAAAACCCCAAAATCCGTTGGTAGCAACTTGGGGTATAGTACCTATTTGTTTTTGCCATATCGCTTATGAAGGTTGACAATACTTTTGATAAAACGGAACTAAAGGAATCCCTCAGTAGTGCCTACGCGCTACCTTTACAGTCCATAACCTTTTTTCCAGAGGGTGAGGATAGTTACGGTTACATCGTTTTATCAGAAAACGGCGAGAAGTATTTCGCCAAAGCCTCAACTTCCGTGCCGAATAGTTGCTTGCAGGTAGCATCACTTTTACGGCACCAGTGCGACATATCCGGTATTGTTGCGCCTTTGGAAACGCTGAAAGGGACACTCAGCGTTCCATGGCACAATTTTCAGGTCTCGTTGTTTCCGTTCATTGAAGGTAAAAGCCGTTGGGATTTGTGGAAAGTCGGCAAAGATTTTACGGATGCAGAACTCTCACAAACAGCGGCATTACTCGCGACGATTCATGGATGCACAGATGCAGTCGCCTCTAATAACCTTACAGTGGCAACGTATGACTTACCCTTACGACAAGAACTGCACAGAGTACTTGAGGCACCGGAGAAGATACCGGCTCAGAATAGATACCAGAAGCGGCTTCTTGAAGCGATTGTGCAACACAGATCAGAGATTTTACAGACACTTGAGAGGTATGATAGTCTCGGACGTTCGGCATCAGTACTACAAACGCCTTTTGTCATTACACATGGCGATCCGACACCCGGCAATCTCATTATAAATGCTGAAAACCGACTTTATATCATTGATTGGGACGGTGTCTGTTTAGGTCCCCCCGAAAAAGACTTGGTCTCTTTCACAGGTGAACGGTTTGAGGTGGTTTTGGAAAGTTATCTCGCCGAAAGGCGAAATCCAGTTAGGCTACACGCTGATATTTTCGGCTTTTATATCTACGAATGGACGCTCAATGAGATTCGAGATTACGGTACCAAAATCCTTTTTAAGAACAACGACGCGCAGCAGAACGAATACGATTGGGAAAGTTTGCAAGACTATCTTCCGCCTAATCAGGAACTGATGGAAGATGGCATCGCGGCTGTCCAAAATACACTCGGTAGATATAATTTCCTACCGAAATAACGGAGGTAAAACAATGTCTCAAATCAAATCAGTATTCCTTTGGGAAAACCAACGGCGATATGTCCGTGAGGCGATTGATGCTGGCACGCTCAAAGGTGCAATCATTCCTACAGGTAGCACAGAGCAACACAACGAACACTTGGCAATGTATCACGATACGCAAAGTGCAGTATATGTCTCCAAATTGGCGGCTGAAAAGTTGTTTCCGCAGGTTATTGTCACAACGCCTCTGGCGATCGGTGTATCAGAACACTGGATGGACCACAAAGGCACGCTCACGCTTCGCGCGGAGGTCTTCGGCGAGGTGTTATACGATGTCGCTGATAGCATGCGTCGGCACGGGGTTAGTAACATCTTGATTATCAACGGGCATGCGGGCAATGCGGGTCCGGTACATGAACGTTTGGACGGCTACCGAGAGAAACTCGGCATCAACATTGAGTTTCACTCCTATTGGGAGGCGTACACCCCAGAGTTAGTGCAAGAACAGATGGAATCCGGCGTTTGT
>PYJC01000117.1:0-7572 GCA_003635255.1 Candidatus Poribacteria bacterium
CGCAAAGTGCAGTATATGTCTCCAAATTGGCGGCTGAAAAGTTGTTTCCGCAGGTTATTGTCACAACGCCTCTGGCGATCGGTGTATCAGAACACTGGATGGACCACAAAGGCACGCTCACGCTTCGCGCGGAGGTCTTCGGCGAGGTGTTATACGATGTCGCTGATAGCATGCGTCGGCACGGGGTTAGTAACATCTTGATTATCAACGGGCATGCGGGCAATGCGGGTCCGGTCCATGAACGGTTGGACGGTTACCGAGAGAAACTCGGCATCAACATAGAATTCCATTCCTATTGGGAGGCGTACACTCCAGAGTTAGTGCAAGAACAGATGGAATCCGGCGTTTGTCCTGGGCACGCAGCGGAGTTTGAGACGGCGTTTGCCCTCGCTGCCTTTGCGGAAAATGTCGATTGGAACGGCGTGGATTACGACAGCGCGAAACTCACAATCTCCAATGAGGGACAAGCAAAATCCGATCGCGAATATCATCATCAGGCAAAACTGGCGACCGCAGAGAGCGGACAAGCGATGATCGATGTCGCTGTGGACTGGGTAGCAGAGAAAATGCAGTCAATGCTTTAATGGTTGTCAGTTGTCAGTTGTCAGTTGTCAGTTAAGAGGGGGCTTGGGGTATCAAGATTTCTGGTAAAGTCTATAGGTTGACGCAATACCACAGCCAACCTCTTTAACTGATAACCGATAACTGATAACCGATAACTATTCTAATGTCCGTCAAGAGCCTTTCGGACCCCGTCACCCTGTTCACGCCACCAGCTGTAGAGGATGGAAATATCGGTGCCGATGCAGAAATGCCGAACCCCCATATCCAGATAGCGTTTCGTGTCGTCGGCACTTCCGATTTCCGCGCGCGGCGGGACTCCCATCTTTATGGCGGTTTTAAACACCTTGTCGTGTGCCTCTCGGATTTCAGGTGCACCGCGCTGACCGACCATCCCGATACTCATTGAGTAATCTGAACCGCCCCACTGAACCATGTCAACGCCTTCAACAGACAGCACCTCTTCAAGGTTGTCAACCGTCCCTTTTTTCTCAATCATAATGACGTTGACGACATCGCGGAGTGCTTGGACGTATTCTGGACCGCCCCCGTAACCCATATAGGAAAATCGGCGGGTTGCTACACCGTAGCTGCCCCCATCTTCCGGTGTATCTGCCCGCGTCGTGCGTACACACTCTTTTACATCTTCGACATTTTGACAGTCTGCGTAAAGCACACTCTGGAAACCTGAACCGATTGCACGTTGTGCGATGAAGCCTCGTGGTTCTTGGTCAACCTTAATCATTGTCGAGATATTGTGAAGTTCAGCCGCACGGCAGAGGTTATCCAGATCGTGCAGATCAAACGGACCGTATTCCCCGACGAATTCGACGTAGTCATACAGCCCTGTATGACCGATTGCTTCAACGATGGAGGGCCAAGTGGTATGGATATGCGTGCCGACTGTCGGTTTATCCGCGTTGAGTAGTTCTCGAAAAGTATTTTTTCTCATGATTGCTCCTCTATTTTTGGGTATAGGACGTAGCGTTCAAGCCTCTATTAACTTACCAAATATCTGCACTTTTTACAACAATTTTTGGCTCAAGAGGTTATCAAAAAACGCTTGTTTATTGACCCGATTTCTGTTAGACTTATAACATCTAACTCGGATTTATCAATGTATCCAAACCCCCTTCCTTCAAGACACAGATAGAGGTTTCTCATGAAAAATTTAATTACGCTCCCCAGAAATTTTGATGACTATTTGACGATTGAAAACGCCAATCTTCGTTTCAGAGAGGCGACCGATGTTGCAGAACGCGTCATCGGTGCAGGTGTAGAAATTTATCCGAACATGGATCACGCTGCGATCTTCTGCGACCCGCCGCACCTCGTCGCAGACGGTTTGAAACAACTCGGTTATGTCAACGGGTGGGATGCGCGGTGTTATCCATCGCCTGTTGACGGTTGCGACTATATCAACGTTTCTGCGCAACTGTCCGCAGAGAGCTCCGCACATAGCGAAGGGTGGTTTGATTACGTCGCTGTTGTGCATCCTGTTGATAAATCGGCACTGCAGCATATGCTCGGACAGGGATACGGGAATCCGTTTATCCATCACCTGACATGGGGACTTGTACCCCCCGAACGCGCCGGTGACGATGATTTTGCGTACGCCAGTCGAGTTGTGCCGTTTATGGTAGAGAAGCGGAGAGTCATCGGAGATGCTATCGGTGATGCGCCTGGAACCTTGATTATCGCTTTACCGGAGAACGTCCTCGCGCACCCGAAATTTGATGAATCTCTGCCGACTTGGCTCGGTAACCTTGACGAAGAAGAATATCAGGTCGAATCTATGCAGGGTGGTGGTTTTCTGATCCAGTTCTTTGTGTTGACAGGCGGCAGGATTGAAGTCGCACTCCGTGTAGACACAACGCAGACCTTTAACCCGAAGAGTGTCCATAAAATCTCCGAAGACGAAATCAGTGCCGTACAGGGGGAATAGCGAGAATTAACTCTGTTCCGTTTGCGTTGACAATAGAGATGTTAAGTGATATACTTAACATAGTTTCGGAGGATAGCGAAACGCCTGATTTAACAACTCCGTTGGATTATTTTGGAGGCACTGATTGACATGGAAAATAAAGAAACTGTGGAATGCAGTATAATGGAAGAAGTTCGCGAAATGCGGCGTAAGATCTCCGCGGAGTTTGGACATGATCTCAACCGATTGGTTGCGTATTACCAAGAGTTAGAAACTGAAATGCGGAAGTCTGGTAGATATAGATTTGCAGCTCCACGAAACGAAAAACTTGAATCTGATAGACATTTCGTTGAAAGGAGGAACTAAAAAATGGATTCAAAATGGATTCAATCAAATCCAGCTATCATGATAGGAAAACCTGTTATTACCGGAACCCGTATCCCTGTTGAGTTGATTTTGGAGAAGTTCGCGGCAGGTGAAACGATTGAGCAATTGCTTGAGGCATATCCGCGCTTAACTGAAGAAGGTATCCGTGCAGCTTTTCGTTTTGCGGCGCAAGCGCTTCGCGCGAAGTCATAAGTCTAACTACCTGAGACTAATCTGCTGCGAAATACTTTGTTTGCGAAACGAAAATACAAACACTACCATGGAAAATAAAATGAAAAAAATAAGAAAGGGACATGTCATCTCTGTGGAAGTTACGGGGAATTATCGTTTGAGCATCTACCTCCAAAAAAGGCATTTAACAATTGCAGGATAGAGCATTACAACTACTTCATGGGAATCACACGAGGAAACTACAACAACCAAATTTCCCAAAGAGGATTAGGAGGCTATACACTTTGCGAACGCTGCAACAACAATACAGGTTCATGGTACGGTGGTGCATTCATTGAGTGGGCACGCCAAAGCATGAATATTCTTGAATACACAGAAAATCAGCCATCGCTCTACTATCGGTTTCGTATCTTTCCCGTACGAGTGATAAAACAGATCGCTTGTATGATGTTTAGTGTCAATACTGATGAATTCAGGTGCCACCATCAAGACTTAGTGAAGTTTGTATTAAATAGGGAAGAGCATTATTTGAATCCTGCTATCAAGTTTTTCGCATTCTATAATGCTGAAGGATTTCGTATGTCGGGTGGAATGGTAAAGGTAAAAACTAACAGCTTTAATATGGACAGCCTGGAGGGGATCGGAGAGAGTGTAGACAGAATGCGTACTAAAATTGAGACACATCATGCCCTTAGCGAATTGGGTTTCCCCCCGCTAGGGTACGTATTAACTTTTGACTCAGAGCCGCCCCATTCGCGGCTGGTTGATATTTCATACTTTGCGAAATATCGCTACGATGATTTGTGTTCTATTGAGTTGAGACTTCCCGTTCTTCCCGTAGATTCGCCTTATCCCACAGACTATCGGAGTCGTCAAGAGTTGGAAGCGCCCTAAGCAACATAGCATCGCTCATAAAGGAATCTTGTGAAACGAACCTATTTTCTTATTTCAACCCTACTGTTTGTCGCAACCCTTTCCCTTACAAGAGGCTTTGCTCAAGATTATGTTCGTTATGCAACCGTCGTGGGGCATACGGATAACGTCTTTAGCGTATATTTCAGTCCGGATGGTCGCACGCTCGTAAGTGGGGGTTTGGACGATACCGTCCGTCTCTGGGATGTCGCAACAGCTACACTCGAACACACCTTCGCTGGGCATACGGATAACGTCTTTAGCGTATATTTCAGTCCGGATGGTCGCACGCTCGCGAGTGGGAGTGCGGATAAGACCGTTCGTCTTTGGGATGCAAATACAGACACACTCAAACAAATTCTCAAGGGGCATACGGGGCAGGTCTTGAGTGTCGCGTTCAGTCCAAATGGATACACAATCGCGAGTGGGAGTGCGGATAAGACCGTTCGTCTTTGGGATACAAATACAGACACACTCAAACAAATTCTCAAGGGGCATACGAGGCAGGTCTTGAGTGTCGTGTTCAGTCCAGATGGACACACAATCGCGAGTGGGAGTGCGGATAAGACCGTTCGCCTATGGGATGTTGCCACAGGCAGACACAAACAAACATTCATTGGACATACTGAGGCGGTCTTTAGTGTATGTTTCAGTCCGGATGGACGCACAATCGCAAGTGGAGATATAGACAGAACCATCCATCTCTGGGATGTCGCAACAGGCACGCTCAAACAAACCGTTACAGGACATACGGATTGGGTCAACAGTATATGCTTCAGCCCAGATGGACGTACGCTCGCAAGTGCGGGTGACAACAGAACCATCCATCTCTGGGATGTCGCAACAAGCACGCTCAAACAAACCGTTACAGGACATACGGATTGGGTCAACAGTATATGTTTCAGCCCAGATGGACGGACACTCGCAAGTGGTAGTTTGGACAATACCATCTGCTTATGGCGGCTTTCCTCTCCGCAGCCAATAGATACGAATTCTCTCACATCACTAAAACTATTCGCTAACCAAATCTACGACAACACTATTCGCTCAGTCATGTGGCTCGTCAATCCCGATATTGGAGAAGGCAGTGGTGTTCTAATCGACAAACAATTCAAACTCGCCATCACCAATGCCCACGTTACAGGCGAACAAAACACAATAGATGTCTACTTCCCCGCGCCAGACGAAAAAGGTGAACTCATTAAAGACCGAAACTTCTACTTGACAAACAGCGGTGTGCTAAAACGGCTCGGTTATTACACTAAAGGACGCGTCGTTGCGAGGAATGAGGAAACGGATCTCGCCATCATCAGACTTGATGGACTCCCCGAAACCGCTCGCGGGATTGATTGGAGTTTCACTATGCCTACAACAAACTCAGGAGATATCGTTTACATTCTCGGCAACCCAGGCGGCCAAGAACTGTGGCGTTGGACGCTCGGTGAATTTCTGAACAACCGTGGGGATTTTTTGCACCTCCAATCCGATGTTTTTGGTGGTAACAGTGGCGGACCGGTGCTTAACAAACAAGGGGTTTTACTTGGTATCGTCGCACGGAGCGACAGGCACATGAACGCATTGGCGATTCCGGTCAGGGACATAAGCAGATTGCTGTCTGAATCGCAGTTGAAGCATTCGCGGTTCCACAGATAAATTAAACCATAGGTGTCAATTTAAGGGTTCTCTGTAGCGTTTTAGCATAGATGATCTAAACATGCTGAAGAAACACCCAAGCAAAAACCCCTTACAGGGCTTGGTTTTTTGCTTGAAAACGCTGCTATAAACATTCCGTCCGCTACGGGACTAAAGAAGGTTTTGAAAACTTCAATGTTCCGTGTAAATCCGGTTCGGTTAGGAAACCGAACCTACCGGGCCTGGGTCCGAGACGGTTATTGTTTCTAAAATTGACACTTATGGTCCCGCAGATAAATTGAACATATAGGAGTGGGGCTGCTATACCAGCTCTTTAGAAGGAGATTATCTCACAATGGTTTATAACGATTTTACCTTAGAAACGGTGGTGGAAGCGTTTCAATTAGAAATCGTTGAAACCTTAGGCCTCTTTTCTGACATTGAACCGATTATACCACGTCCCCATTTCACGACAGATCTTGAGGAAAGGGTGAAATTAGCCTTTGCAGTAAACACACATAAATCGAAGTCAGAATTTGTTATTTCTTATATCCTTTTTGAGTTGTGGGTACATTTGGATCACCGTGCGACTCTTTTTTCTGGCATTGAATTCAATGTTGATCCCGAAGAGGGTTTGACCGGTATGTGCGATTTTTTTATAAGTCTGGACCCACTGCCACTTATTGTAGGGGCACCTGTTAGTCTTTTTGTTAAGGTTCCCGATATTTCAGGAAAGGATGAGCCCCACACAATTGGTCTCGGAGCCTGTGTCGCGGAGATGATCGCCGCACAACGCTTTAATAAGGCAAAAGGGAAGGAAATCCCTTGCATTTATGGAGCTACGACTTCAGGAATAAATTGGCACTTCCTCAAATTGGAAGGGCAAAGACTCCACATTGATCTGGCACTTTACCAAATTGTGCAGTCCGATAAGATACTCGGTATCCTCGCAAGCATGATCCAGCAGAAGGCGTAAGGATGATAGGAGGTGCTAACAAATGGCGTATAGCAATTTTACCTTTGAAACAGTTCGGAAAACGTTTCAATTGGAGACTGACGAAGCCGCAGACATCTCTTCCGGTATAGAGCCGATGGCACTGAGTGAATATCTCACAACAACATTGGCGCGCAAAGTGCCGTTGGCACTCGCTATAGGCACAGAAAAAGCAAGTTCGGAATTGATTGTGGCGGATATTCTTGTTGAACTCCGTGAAAAATTTGAGCATCGCATTAGTTTTTTTTCAGGTATTGATTTCAGTGTTGATGCCGAAAGCGGTTTGACAGGTGTCTGTGATTTCTTGATAAGCCTCTCACCTACGCAATTTCATTTAGAGGCACCCATTGTTGTCCTCGTTGAAGCAAAGAAAGATAATCCGGTTCTCGGATTCGGCCAATGTGTTGCAGAGATGCTCGCCGCACAACGCTTTAATGCTGAAAAAGAAAATGATCTTCCTTGCATTTATGGAGCTGCCACTACAGGTACAGTGTGGCAATTCCTCAAACTGGAAGGGCAGAAACTCTACATTGATAGGGCAGTCTATTCAATTGGGCAGTGCGATAAAATCCTCGGCATTCTCGCAAGCATGGTGGAGCAAAAAGCATAGTCTTTCTGAGGTGATTATAATCTCGGGAACTTGATGGCGCGCCTACAGAAAATAAAAAATTTGCAATTAATACGCAAATTGTGTTATAATATAATAATCAATAGAACGTTCATAATCAAAAGACCTTTTTAATCCAATCCAGAGAGGTTGAAAAAAGGATGCAAAACCACAACTTAAATCGGACCCAAAATTTAGACTGTCCATCGGAATTTATTGGATGATGCCTTTCTCGTCACTTTAGACGGGAGAGGCTTTTTTATTATCAAGAGATCTCACAGGACCCAAAAATGGAAATGCGTGAAAAAGCACAAGTGATGAACGCCGAAGAAATTCGTCGCGCCTTGCTCAGAATCGCTCACGAAATTTTAGAGCAGAATCATA
>PYJC01000117.1:7592-7925 GCA_003635255.1 Candidatus Poribacteria bacterium
CTCAAACTGGAAGGGCAGAAACTCTACATTGATAGGGCAGTCTATTCAATTGGGCAGTGCGATAAAATCCTCGGCATTCTCGCAAGCATGGTGGAGCAAAAAGCATAGTCTTTCTGAGGTGGTTATAATCTCGGAAACCTGATGGCGCGCCTACAGAAAATAAAAAATTTGCAATTAATACACAAATTATGTTATAATATAATAATCAATAGAACGTTCATATCAAAAAGACCTTTTTAATCCAATCCAGAGAGGTTGAAAAAAGGATGCAAAACCACAACTTAAATCGGACCCAAAATTTAGACTGTCCATCGGAATTTATTGGATGATGCC
>PYJC01000117.1:7945-55206 GCA_003635255.1 Candidatus Poribacteria bacterium
GAGGCTTTTTTATTATCAAGAGATCTCACAGGACCCAAAAATGGAAATGCGTGAAAAAGCACAAGTGATGAACGCCGAAGAAATTCGTCGCGCCTTGCTCAGAATCGCTCACGAAATTTTAGAGCAGAATCATAAACATATTGAAGAACTCGTCCTTGTCGGAGTTAAAAGTAGAGGCGATTTTATTGCACATCGCATCGCTGAAAACCTTGAACGTATCGAAGAAATCGAAGTCGATGTTGGTGCCATTGATGTCACACTCTATCGAGACGATATTAATCTCCGTGAGACGCAGATTCAGGTTAGCAATACCGAGCTTCCGTTTGACATTACTGGCAAATGGGTCATCTTAGTAGACGAAGTCCTCTATACAGGACGTACGGTTCGCGCGGCAATGGACGCACTCATGGATTTTGGTCGTCCAGCTGCAATTCAATTGGCGACATTAATCGACAGAGGGCATCGCGAATTGCCGATTGCCGCTGATTACGTCGGCAAAAACGTGCCCACCTCCCGAAGAGAGTTTGTTCGGGTGCGACTTGCCGAGGAAGGTGGCGTAGATTCAGCGACCATTTATGAAAGGGAGGGCGAATGAGCGACGCGTGTATCATTAACGGACGTATTATTGATCCGGCTAATAACATTGATAAAGTCGGAAACCTCTCTATCACTGATGGCAAGATCACCAGTATCAGTTACCAGTCACTAGAGGAAATAGTCACCAGTCACCAGTTACCAGTTACCAGAAAAGAGACCTCTTCGCTGGCCACTGGAAACTGGCCACTGGAAACTGGAAACTTCTTTTACGATGCGACGGGGCAGATTGTTGCGCCGGGCTTAATCGATATGCATGTCCATCTCCGTGAACCCGGATTTGAGCATAAAGAGACAATCGCAACCGGCACGGCAGCGGCAGCCGCGGGTGGATTCACATCTGTCGCCTGCATGGCAAATACGTCACCTGTGATAGACACGCCTGAAAAGGTTGAGCAGATTTACGATATCGCGGATAAGACTGCGAAAACGAACGTGTTTCCTTTCGGTAGTATCACCAAAGACCTCGCAGGTGAGGAACTGACGGATATACGAGGGATGCATTCCGCAGGGGCAGTCGGTTTCAGTGATGACGGTGTTACGGTCATGAACGCCGCGCTTATGCGCGACGCGCTTGCATTGAGCGCAAAACTCAGTTTTCCGATCATGGTCCACTGCGAAGAGCATAACCTCAACGCCGGTGCTGTCATGAATTTGGGAGAGCCCTCCCGAAAGCTGGGGCTTATCGGTAGTCCGAATGCTGCAGAGGATATCATCGTTGCCCGCGATATTATGTTGGCAGAGATGACAGGTGGACACCTCCATGTGCTGCACGTCAGTACTGCGGGTGCCGTTGAATTGATACGTCAAGCAAAAAAACGAGACATTCACGTGACCGCCGAGGCGTGTCCACATCACTGGATCCTCACGGATACTGAAGTTGAGCAACAGGGAACGAATGCTAAGATGCATCCACCGCTCCGCACCCAAACCGATATTGACGCGATTATTGAAGGACTTCGCGATGGAACAATTGACGCAATTGCGACTGATCATGCACCGCACGCGCCTTCGGAAAAGGCACAAGGCATGATCGATGCCCCTAACGGAATTATCGGTTTAGAGACATGTCTACCGCTTGTGTTGACATATCTTGTGCAACCGGGACACCTTACATTGACGGAGGCGATTGCTAAGATGACCTCCATTCCAGCGAACATACTCGGTATTGACCGGGGGACACTCTCCGTTGGTGCTGTTGGAGATGTTACTGTCATTGATGTTGACGCGATAAATCAGGTTGACGTAACAAAATCTCGTTCAAAAAGCCGAAACACACCTTTCACAGGATGGGAACTCAAAGGTTGGCAAACGATTACACTCCGGGGAGGAGTTAACAGTTAACAGTTGTCAGTTAAAGAGGTTTGCTATGGCAGGTAGAACAAAAGCAACTGCCACAAGATGATTCTTAACTTATAACTTATAACTTATAACTACTAAAATATGAAAGCGATTCTGGCATTAGCCGACGGAACAGTTTTTGAGGGTGAACAGTTTGGCGCGACCGGCGAAACCGTCGGTGAGGTCGTCTTCAACACCAGTATGACGGGGTACCAAGAGGTTTTGACCGATCCCTCCTACAAAGGGCAAATCGTTACGATGACATATCCGTTGATTGGTAATTACGGCTGCAACGAAGCAGACGTTGAATCCATCGGTCCGCAAGTGGAAGGGTTTGTCGTTCGTGAATATAGCGCGTACCATAGCAATTGGCGTTCAAAATGGAGTTTAGATACTTACTTATCCGAACACGGTATCATCGGCATACAAGGAATTGATACCCGTGCCCTCACCCGCCGTCTCCGAGTTCACGGCGTGATGAACGGATGTCTCTCTACGGAGGATTTGGATCCTAAAAGTCTTATTGCGAAAGCCGAAGCGTGGCACGGTTTGGTCGGTTGGGATTTGGTGCAACGTGTGACATGCCCAAATCCGTACGCATGGCGTAATAGCCGTCAACCATCAGCCATCAGCCATCAGCAAGAGGGTGTTGTGCGCGTTGAAAACGATGTCGATGGCCACACACCGAAAGCCGAAAACTATAAAGTTATCGCGCTTGATTTCGGTATTAAATACAATATCTTGCGTCAACTCACTGAACACGGCTGCGAGGTCCAAGTTGTACCAGCAAGGACGACTGCTGAAGAGATTCTCGCCGCGGAGCCAGATGGCGTTTTTCTATCAAACGGTCCGGGTGACCCGATGCCAGTCGGCTATGCGATTGAGACGATCCGCGGTTTAATGGACAAGAAACCGCTTTTCGGGATCTGTTTGGGTCACCAACTTCTGGGGCTTGCCCTCGGTGGAAAAACCTTCAAACTGAAGTTTGGACATCGCGGGGCAAACCAACCTGTCAAGCATCTTGAAACTGATAAGGTTGAGATTACCTCACAAAATCACGGGTTCTGTGTTGATATTGATTCACTGCCGAATAGCGTCGATATTACGCATATCAACCTAAATGATGACACACTTGAAGGGATACAGCATCGGGAGTATCCCATTTTTTCTGTACAGTATCATCCAGAGGCGTCTCCTGGTCCGCACGATGCGAGTTATCTTTTTTCACGTTTTACAGAGATGATGGACTTTTATAATACCTTGCGGAGAAATTAAGTGGCTTGGTAACTTGATGTTTCTCTCTATAGAGTCGCCTCTCCATTTCATTACGAGGCTTACGTTTTCGTACGATACTAAGAGAGAACCCAACTTTGACCACAGAAAACCAGAGCGAAAACCCAATATCTAAAACTATGCCGAAACGAACAGATATAGACAAGATCTTAATTATAGGGTCCGGTGCGATTATCATCGGACAAGCGTGCGAGTTCGATTACTCAGGAACGCAGGCGTGTAAGGCACTTAAAGAAGAAGGGTACGAAATTACCCTCGTCAATAGCAATCCTGCCACCATTATGACGGATCCGGATTTCGCGGATCAGACCTATATTGAACCGATAACGGCGGACACAGTGGAACTTGTGCTTGAAAAAGAACGTCCAGATGCGTTGCTGCCGACACTCGGTGGGCAAACTGCCTTGAATGTGTCTGTCGAACTTGCGGAATCCGGTGCGTTGGATAAGTATGGGGTTGAGCTTATCGGTGCGAAATTGCCTGCTATCCAAAAAGCGGAAGACCGCGCGCTGTTCAAAGAGGCGATGGTGAAAATCGGGTTAGCAGTTCCACAAAGTGGGATTGCACACACTGTGCAAGAAGCACTCGCGCTGGTTGAAGATATCGGCTTCCCAGCGATCATCCGTCCAGCATTTACACTTGGTGGCACAGGCGGTGGTATCGCTTACAACATCGAAGAATACGAAAAAATGGTCGCGGCAGGTCTCGCTTTAAGCCCGATCAGTGAATTGCTCATTGAAGAATCTGTCATCGGATGGAAGGAATTTGAGTTAGAGGTGATGCGCGATGGCGCGGACAACGTCGTCATCATCTGTTCCATTGAAAACGTTGATGCCATGGGAGTCCACACCGGTGATAGCATTACCGTCGCACCTATCCAGACCTTGACGGACAAAGAATATCAACTGATGCGGGATTCCGCGATTAAAATTATACGTGAGATTGGTGTTGATACCGGCGGCTCCAACATCCAATTTGCTGTTGATCCGAAGACAGGTAAACAGGTTGTCATTGAGATGAATCCGCGTGTCTCCCGTAGCTCCGCACTTGCCTCAAAAGCCACAGGATTTCCGATCGCCAAAATCGCTGCGAAACTTGCTGTCGGCTATAATTTGGATGAAATCCCAAACGACATCACTGCTGAAACCCCTGCCTGCTTTGAGCCCACAATTGATTACGTCGTCGTTAAAATTCCGCGTTGGGCATTTGAAAAGTTTCAAGGCACCGATGAAACCCTCACAACACAGATGAAATCTGTCGGTGAAGCTATGGCTATCGGTAGAACCTTTAAAGAGGCATTACAGAAAGGGTTGAGGTCCCTGGAGACTGGATGGTTTGGGTTAGATAACCATCCCCTTGAGGAACTCCCTTTATCTGAGCTTTCCAGTAAACTCAGCATTCCCAACGTCAAACGGATCTTTTATATCAAAGCTGCACTCACACGTGGAATGAGCATTGAGGAAATTCATGCTTACACGCACATCGACCCGTTTTTTCTCTACAATCTGAAGGAAATTGTTGATTTTGAAAACGCTTTATCCGAATCCGATGCGCAACAACATATAAAAGAAGTAACCAGCAACCAGTGGTCAGTAACCAGTAAAGAAACTTCTAAAACTGGAAACTGGAAACTGGTAACTGATAACTTGAAAAAGGCAAAGCAATTTGGGTTTTCTGATCGACAGTTAGCGGACATCTACGACGTATCCGAAGAGGCTATCCGTGAGTGTCGAAGAGAACTCGGCATTGAGGCAACATTCAAAACCGTTGATACCTGTGCCGCAGAGTTTGAGGCAGAAACACCGTACTACTATTCTACGTGTTCAAGTGAAGATGAGGTGCGTCCCTCTGATAAACCGAAGATCATGATTCTTGGTGGGGGTCCCAACCGGATCGGACAGGGCATCGAATTTGACTACTGTTGTGTCCATGCCGCGCTTGCCCTTAAAGATGATGGTTATGAAACCATCATGGTGAATAGCAACCCTGAAACCGTTAGCACCGATTACGACACCTCCGATCGACTCTATTTTGAGCCGTTGACGCGTGAAGATGTACTAAATATTTATCACAAAGAGAAACCTACTGGTGTCATCGTTCAGTTTGGTGGACAGACTCCGCTGAATCTCGCCGTTGCGCTTAAAGACGCAGGCGTACCGATAATCGGTACAAGCCCTGAAGATATAGCACGCTCAGAAGACCGACAACTCTTTAAAGCGGTGTTGGATGACATCGGGTTGATGCAATCACCTAACGGGACAGCAACATCAAGCGAAGAAGCCGCGCCTATTGCTGCCGCACTCGGTTATCCTGTTATTGTCCGACCATCGTATGTGTTGGGCGGACGTGCCATGCAGATCGTTTACGACGAAGCACTCCTACACGAATACATGAACACCGCTGTCGAAGCATCACCGGAGCATCCCGTACTCATTGATAAATATCTTGAAGAGGCAATTGAAGTCGACGTTGATGCAATCTCTGATGGAGATCTAACCGTCATCGGTGGTATCATGGAACACATTGAAGAAGCCGGTATCCATTCTGGAGACAGCGACTGTGTGTTGCCACCTTATACACTCGTAGATGAACAAATTGAGCAGCTTAAAACCTTCACTTACGACTTAGCGAAAGCACTCCATGTCCGCGGGCTGATGAACGTCCAATATGCGATAAAGAACGACGAAATTTATGTGCTTGAGGTGAATCCACGCGCATCTCGAACAATTCCGTTCGTCAGCAAAGCGATCGGTGTCCCTTTGGCGAAACTCGCTGCACGCGTGATGGCGGGTAAAACGCTTGACGAACTCGGATTTACACACGAGATTGAACCCGCCTATTTCAGTGTCAAGGCACCCGTTTTTCCCTTTAACCGTTTTCCTGGTTCAAACACGCGCTTGGGACCCGAAATGAAATCAACGGGCGAGGTCATGGGGATTGATACGGATGTCTCCCGCGCCTTCGCGAAGGCACAGAAGGCATGTGGTTACACTTTACCACTCGGCGGCAAAGTTTTCATCAGTGTTAAAAATAAAGACAAACGCGCAATTATCTTCATCGCTAAGAAACTGACGGATATGGGTTTTGAACTCATTGCTACACATGGAACAGCGAAAGTATTGCTCCGCAATGGAATGGAGTCGGAACTCGTCTTTAGCATCGGAAAGGGAAGACCAACGATTCACGATTATATCAAGAATCACGCCGTTGACTTGATTATTAATACGCCTACTGGCGACTTACACCGACCGAACGAACTTTTGATTCGTGAAATGGCGATCGCACACGATATCCCGATTTTTTCAACAATACCCGGCGCAGCGGCAGCCGTTAATGCTATTGACGCACTACAGCGTGGAGACATTACTGTCACACCGCTCCAAGATTATTTTCGGATGCTTTAGTAGTTGTCAGTTGTCGGTTATCGGTTGTCAGTTAAGAAAAAGACTTTATATATCAAGTGCCCGTCTTAACCGACAACTGACAACTGAAAGATTTTTTGAAAAAAAATCGTACTGAAAACTATTAAAAAAGGATAAAAAAATGGCGAACGATTCTATACAGAGAAACACCCGGTGGGTTCAAACCTTCGATCGGATCCTTGAGATGGTTAATCTTGACGCAGATCGTCCAGTGAGTGTCCTTCAGATTGAAGATGGCAGGGAGGTTATTGTCGTGCAACCCAACGCCTTTACTATCTCACGCATCTATGCAACCGGTCGTCCTGATGGTATGCGTCCACACGGTGTGGATTCCTATTACGATTATTTCTTTGCAAAATTGCAGGAATATGAAGAACAACACGGTACGCGTGAAGGGTTCCAATTGGAGTCAGAAGAATGGGAGATCCTCTTTGAGGAGTCTTTCCATCGATATACCCGCTATCTGCTCTTCGCGGGCATTAAACGGTGGCAAGATGTCCAACGTGATACGGCTACCAATATCGCTGTAACGAATTTAGCACGCGAATACGCGCCATCCGAAATCGCTTGGCAGAGTTATCAGTACAAAGGCTATATGCTTATGATGCACAGCATTGCCAACGCAGAATTGAGTCTGCATGAAAATGATGCCGAGGCAGCGTTACGGCATATTGATACCGGTATTCAACAGATTGGAGAATTTTGTGGTGAGTGTCTACGCGAGGAACATGGCGAAGCAGAAAATATAACGCGTGAACGCTATCTAAGCAACCTTATAGAATTTCGGTCCGATCTGGAAACACTTGACACCGAAACTACCGAAACTACCGAAACAGAAGAGGCAGAAGGTGACCAAGAAGATATCTTGGCGGAATTGGAAAGATTGCTAAATGAAGACGACACATAGCGTCAATTTCTGTTAGAACCTTAGGATGGAAAATTGGGCTATAAAAGCACTCAATTGATCTATTATAGCACGCCAGCCGTCGTATGCAGATTCGGTGCTGCAAGCATCTCCACTTTACATTCCGGCACGCATTATATTCCTTCCTCGTTTGGTGCTTGTACGAGAACACCACCAAGGAACAAAAACGCTATGCCTCGGATTAGCACGTGCAATTGAACACCAAGGTTTAGGAAAATGCCTGCTGGAAAGGCTATTATCGCAATAAAGAATAGATATGCCGCAACTGGATTTCCCCAGGCATGAAGTGCCGAACCATAACAGAGTGCTAACAATACACACAAGAAGGCACCGGTCATAAAGAGTGCTTCGCCCCACTCCACCCAGAGCGCATGAAAGGGTGTACCGATCGTAGCGGTAGCAGACTCGCCTACTAATTCCGATAGCGCATTTATCGGAGCGGTTTGTGAACAGTGGGCTACCAATTCTATGACAAGCCACAGGATTGAGATACTCGCGCCTAAGGCACTCCGTGCCTGTGCTTCTACAGAAAGTAAGCCATAACTCGCTAATAGGGTCGGCACGAGCAAAATAATAGTGACAACCCCGATTCCATGAAAAATTCCGATTCTTCCAAACTGTTCCGCTGACGGGTCTGAACTAATAGATGATAAGCTAAAAATAAACCAAACACTTGACGCTACCATGAGAAAACCGCTCAAGATACCAGTGAGCCCACCGAGTCTATACAGCGAGCTGAGTTGTTTTTCCATTCAATTCCTCCGAAAAATGTAAATAAAGATTTATTATGTTCCTGATGATGCTATAGTTTACCTAAATTTTTAATTTTAAACAATACTTTTTTTAAAAGCATAGCAAAATGCGAGAATCTATTCACCTTTCAATGAACACGTGCTTCTTCACTGACAGGATTCGGAACCCCGTCAATCAAGCGTGTATCACTAAAAATATGTGGACATCTGCACAGGAACTTCGTATCTCTCACACCAAACTCACGTTGTATAGGTAGTTGTAAATTTTACTATGTAAGCTTCAATGAAAAGATAAGGGATATTGGGCGAAGTTTACCAGCCAAAGTGTGCTATGAGAGATTGGAAAGTGCTCCCACTATGAACACAATAAACGCACAAAAAACAGTACTTATTGTTGATGCCGATAGGGGTGAACGCGAGCTTGTCTGCGAAACGCTCGCGAGTAAAGGACTGCGTCTCCTTGTCACAGGCAATATGTATCAGGCGTTTCATCAGATTGAGCACTTAAAAATAGATATCCTTATCGCACAATTGAAAGCGGTGCGGATTGATGGATTAGCCCTGTTAGATGCGGCAGTCCAGCATCACCCGGATGTCGGTGTAATTTTTATTACGGAACCGAACATTTTAGAGACCGATATCGGTATCAAAGCGATGCTCACCTATAAAGACACCTATTTCCTGCCGAAGCCAGTGAACCCTGTGCATCTGGAAGCCCTGCTCCATAGAACGCTTGAGAACCAACGCCTCACCTTTGAGAATCGACAACTTCAATCACAAATAGATGAGAAGGAAGGCTTACGCCGACTCACAGGCAATTCGCCGCAAATCATCAAAATTCGTGACATGATTACGCAGATCGCACCGACAAAAGCGACTGTAATGATTCACGGCGCGCGCGGCACGGGTAAAGAATTGGTCGCCCGCGCGATTCATCACCGAAGCTTACGGCGCGGCCCCCTCATCGCCTTCAATTGTGCGACCTTAAACGAAAACCTCGCAGAATCCGAACTTTTCGGACATGAACGTGGGGCATTTAGTGGGGCATATTATCAACGCAAGGGGCGATTTGAACTCTCACACGGCGGCACCCTATTTCTTGACGAAGTTTCACAACTCAGTCTGTCGAATCAAGCGCGCCTTTTGCGGGTTCTTGAAGAACGCGAATTTGAACGGGTTGGCGGCGATAAAACGATTCGGGTTGATGTCCGCGTCGTATGTGCTACAAATCACGATTTAGAAACCGCATCCAAAAGACGAGAATTCCTCCCAGATCTCTACGACCGCCTCAACGTAGTACCTATCCATCTCCCTACGCTCCAAGAACGTATTGAGGATGTTCCGCTGCTTGTGAAGGATTTTCTTGAAGAGTTTTGCCAACAAAATGGAAAACCTCTGATAACCCTCGCACCAGAGGCAATTAGAACGCTGATGAAATATGAGTGGCCAGGGAACGTGCGCGAATTGAAAAACTGCATCGAAGGTATTGTTGTAACGTCCACCCAATCAACAATCCAACAAATTGACTTACCTGAACGCATTCTCAAAGCAGCTGGCATCGCATTTTCAAATCTACCTTCTGTTCCCGATATCTGGAAACCAGTTGCGGCAATTGAGGATAAACAGCATCTAAATGTAGAAGTCGGTATGTCACTCGATGAAATTAACCGAGAGGCACTCCGCGCGACCCTTGCATCTGTAGGTAATAACAAAGCAAAAGCCGCAGAAATACTCAAGGTGAGTCGTCGGACAATCCAAAGGAAAGTAAAGGAATACGGGTTGTTCGATGAAGAAAAACTATAGGACTATGCTGACATCACAACCTTAATGGTCTTGAGATAACAATTCTTGTTTATTCGCATAAACCTGTTTGTAGTAGTCCACGCGTTTCAGTTGCGAAGCCGCCGCCTCATCAATGATAACAATTGTTTGTGGATGCATCTGCAGCACCGATGCAGGCACTTCCGCTGTGATGGCTCCCTCTACAGCGTTTGCGATTGCTACCGCTTTTGATTCTCCGCTCGCCAACAGTAGACACTGTTTTGCATCCATGATTGTGCCTACCCCCATCGTAATCGCCATTTTCGGGACAGCGTCAACGGTACTCCCGAAATGGGGTGCGTTCGCCTCAAGGGTACTTTGCGTCAGTGTTTTAATACGTGTCCGAGAGCCAAGGGAAGAACTCGGTTCGTTAAAACCGATATGCCCGTCTTTTCCGATGCCGAGTACTTGAATGTCAATGCCGCCAGCATCCACAATCGCCGCTTCGTACCACTCACAGAATTCCTCATGTCCAACTGTCGTGCTCTGTGGGATATAGCGATTCTCTGCCGGAATGTTAAGGGCATTAAAAAGATGGGTCTCCATAAAGGTATGGTAGCTATACGGATGATTCGGTGGAATCCCGACGTACTCATCAAGGTTAAATGTGGTCACGTTTGAGAAATCAAGTCCGTCCGTTCTGTGCATGCGGACTAAGGCTTCATAAAGCCCAATCGGCGTGCTACCCGTAGCGAGTCCCAAAACGAGGTTCGGTTTTTTTAAGAGCGCGTCTCGGACGATTTCAGCCGCAACCTCCGCGAGCTCCTCATAAGTCGGTTGAATAATAACTTCCATCTATTTCATAGATCCTCGTTCCAAATATGCCACGTGATTGGTAAGATAAGACCGCTCTAATATAGTAAAGCCGAAAATATGTTTACACTTTAGAGAACAGCAAACCTCCCCATTGCAGGCGGGGTTTGAAACCCTGAAGAAATACGCAGAAACACGCAGAAATACCCAAGCAATACGCAGAAACACCCAAGCAAAAACACCCCAAGCAAAAACCCTGCAATGAGTGTATAGTTAATTACGGGTTTTACTATATTACACATTTCCAGCGATAATTTTGTCCATATCACTACTGATGCTATGTACCCTGCCTTCTGGGTCGTCCCCATCAACAGGAAGTTCTGCTGTCATATAGTCGTCGTACCCGATCTCTTCCAATGCTGACATGACGGCGTTCCAATCAATCGTACAATCCTCAATCAGGTAGGTCCACCGACTCTCATTTGCGTTGAACCCTTTGACATGTACTTTAGAAATACGATGCCCCAGAGAACGGATCCAGTGTTGTGGATATCCGTATAGCACGATGTTACCCACATCAAAATAGGCTGTTATCGTCTCACTGTCAAACTCGTCAAGGTAGCGACAGAATTCTATCGGGCTGAGTAGAAACTTGTTCCAAACGTTCTCAAGCGCAATTGTGATTCCGTTCGCTTTTGCCTCAGGAATCAGTTTACGAATTTCCACTTGTGAACGTTGATATGCGTCCTCATAACTGGTCTTATCATTAACAACGGCAGGAACGAGCAACACAGCATCTGCCCCAACAGCCGTTGCGGTTGCTATTGAATCAAGCATGCCATCGCGCGATTCAGCACGAACATCGGCATCAGTATCGGAGAATGGACATGCCCAGTGTTTGCTATTCATCACGCTGAAGACTTCTAATCCGTGTTGTGTAGCGATCTCTTTTGTCTGAAGTCTGTCATCATCACTTCCGAGCGTACCGATTTCAACACCATCAAACCCGGCTTCTTTCGCCAGTTTAAAACGCGCTTCGGTTGAATCCCCCGGTAATGAGCCAATGCATATCCCTTTTTTCATCTGTTTTCCCTTTCGGCTTGTGCCGTTTGAATCTTTGAGAGTAGTTTATTGTACGCGCCTACATTCGGTGCTAACGAGATGGCTTGATTAATAGCATCCAAAGCCTGTGCATATTGGGCATTGCGGAAGTAGGTGTATGCAAGTGTGTCATAATGTTTCGCTGTCGGTGCTAAAATAACCGCCTGCTGTGCCAAATCAATTGCCTGTTGCATCTCCTTACCGAGTCCTGCATAGAGACGTGCGAGGTTGTTATGTGCCTCTGCTGCCGTGTTATCTACAGCAATGGCGCGCTTGAAAGCCGCGATTGCCGGTTCAAACTGGTGTTGGTTAATATAGATAACCCCTAACTTTATTTGGATCTGTGCGTTATCTGGCGCGATTTCTGTGGCTTTCTCATATACACCCACCGCTTTTTCAAGGGCACGTTGCCGGATAGATACCTCGCCAAGGTGAAGATACGCTGGCAAATAGGACGGGTACACCTGCATGGCAACTTCATAAATCTGTGCTGCTTCTGCTAAGTTGTCATAAGCCTCATGGAGTTCACCGAGTTTGATATATAGCACTGGCAGGTTTGGGTTTGTGTAAATCGCCTCTCGAAACCGGTGCATCTGATCTTCATAAGTCTTTAAACGTTGGAACTGCACCATAGCAGTTTCGGATTTCTCTTTATCTCCAAGCTTCTGATACGTGAGTGCGCGCCTATAATGCGCCTGCGATGAATATCGGTTTCGCACGAGCGCGGCATCGTAATATTCCATAGCCTGTTTTAGGCGATTTTGCATCTCTGCTACCCGCCCTAATCCGTAATAAGATTCAGTGTGGTTTGGGTTCAGGCGGATGCCCTCACGGTACGCCTTTTCAGCCGCGTTGAATCTACGTTGGAGAACATACACATCACCAAGGTGGATATGTGCTTCTGCAGATTGTGTCAACAGGATGAGTGTTTGTTTGAAGTGATTCTCGGCAAGTACTAACTCACCTTGTGCCTTATAGACGATGCCTAAATGCAAGTGCGAATTCCCATGCACCTCCTGCGACGCTTTGAGTGCCAATGCTTTCTGGTATGCTGAGGCAGCCTCGCTGAGACTATTGAGTTCTTGGTAAACAATGCCGATGTAGTATTGGGCAAGACTCCCAATATCCTCTGAAAGGGCATATTCTTTTTGAAGAGATTGAAATTCGGCGAGTGCCCGATCGTACTGCTCCGCATCAAGATAGCGGACACCACGTTCAAACCGGCTGTTAATTTCCTGTTCAGCATCGCACCACCCCACCGATGGAAGTAGGGCAAGCAGGGGAAAAAAGAGAATAATGCTTTTGACTGTGGGGAGTAGATAGCCTTGAAGCGTAGACATGCATTGATGAGAAGATGAATATGGGACGGCATGAAAACCGTCCCAACGTTTCAGGGAGTGAAATTACTCACGACGGGTCTTGACTTGTCCCCACGTCGTGGCGAGTTTGTCCGCCGGTTCAACAGGGAGGAGTTTGCCGTCCATAATATCTTCGACCTCGTCGGCATCAACTGCCCTATCGTAGACATAGAGATCGTCGATGTAGAACTTCGCAGAACTATAACCTGTTTTACCGATATACATTTTCTCTGCGCCTTGGGCGTGATCTTTCGGGACACCCGGTTCGGCAACTTTTTTGCCGTTGACATAGAACGCCAACTTGGCATCTTTTTTAACACCGGCGATGTGATACCATTCGCCGATTTCAAACGTGTCCTCTTCTCCATCGGGACCTGCACAGAGTGTGCCTTGGTTACCAGGGTTAAACCGATAGTGGATATACAACGGCACACGGTTACAGGTCCATATACCGGGTGAACGGTCAGAACCGGGTGCCTTTTTTGCGATGATTTGATCCCAGCCACCAGAGTTCGCCTTAGTAAAGTGGAGCCAGAAGAGATAGGAATTGTCCGTATAATCTTCTAATTCTTTGAAGGAATCAACTGTTACACTGTCGCCGGCCGCGTCGAATAACATTGAGCCTTTGCCGTGGACGACTTCATTGGTGGCAATCTTCGCGCCATCAACGATTTCACCATCATTTCCGCCGCCGGTTTCATCTACGACCTTTCCGCCTTTCGCTGCATCGAAACTGAAGTAAAGGATTAAACCGTCGTCTTGAACTTTGGCGTGTGTGGTGAATGCGCTGCCTACCATCAGTAATGCGACAGCGAGTACATACAGAACTAAACGCATGAGTAACCTCCTCATGTCTAAGAAAATTAATGTGCTATGCGAGGTCCCATATTAGGGACGGTTTCCAACCGACCCTTCGATAGAAAGGGTTCGCGTTTTAACTCACAAAGGCATTGTAAAAAAAACGCTTAAATATGTCAAGGAAAATCTTTTGTTTATTCTAAAACCGTGGAAGCGGAGGTTTTGACTTTGGGAAAGTTAGGCAAAGGTGGCAGTTTTGACGAGTGACGAGTAGACTGCCCAAGTGAGAAGAGGGATGTGGGACGGTATGAGAACCGTCCCAACGTTTCAGGGTGTGAGATTAATCGCGACCTGTTTTCAAGTGCCCCCACGTTGTAGTGAGTTTATCCTGGGGTTCAACAGGAGTGAGTAATCCGTCCATTACATCTATAACCTCGCCGCCGCTTAATGCTCTATCATAGATAAAGAGTTCATCAATATAGAAAAGCGCGGAAGCGTAACCTGTTTTACCGATATAGAGTTTTTCTGTGCCTTGGGCGTGAGCCGCTGGAACGGTCTGTTCATCAACGACTTCGCCGTCAATGTAGAACTTGAAGTTATTACCTTCTTTGATCCCGCCAATGTGGTGCCAGTCGCCTGCAGCAAACTCGTCGCCTTCTCCTTCAGGCCCGACGCAAAGGCTTCCAGCATTCCCGGGATTGAACCGGTAGTGGATATGTAAACTAACGCGGTTGCAAGTCCATATACCCGGAGAACGGTCAGACCCTGGTGCTTTTTTCGCGATAATTTGGTTCCAAGCACCGGAGTTCAGTGCAGCAAAATTGAGCCAGAAGAGATAGGAATTGTCTGTATATTCTTCTAACGCGGCAAAGGATTCAACCTCCACACTATCATTGCCATCGTCGAATAATACTGCCCCTTTACCGTG
This sequence comes from Candidatus Poribacteria bacterium, assembly GCA_003635255.1. Taxonomy (GTDB): domain Bacteria; phylum Poribacteria; class WGA-4E; order WGA-4E; family WGA-3G; genus WGA-3G. The sequence goes on from PYJC01000117.1 coordinate 23,032, forward strand.
GACGACTTCATCGCTAACAATCTCCGCGCCAGTAATTACGCCATCATTTCCGCCGCCTGTTCCATCTTTAACGACATTCCCCTCTGCTTCATCAAAACTGAAGTAAAGGATTAAGCCTTCGTCTTGGACTACGGCGTGTGTGGTGAGTGCGCTGCTTATTATTAGTAAGGCAACGGCGAGTAAATACATCATTAAACGCACGAGTAAACCTCCTCATGTCTAAAACAATTAACGTACGATGCGAGCGGCTCACATTAGGGGAGGTTTTCAACCCATCCATTAAATGAACGACCCGCGTTCTAATTTACAAAGATATTATAAAAGAAACGTTTAAGTATTGTCAAGAAAAATTTGTAGAATAAAACGATTCAGTTCTCTAATCGTTTCGATTTTACACAAGGTCGCTTCCTTCAACTAAAGGTGAAGTTGGCTTGGCAACTGCTCAGCGAGATGTGATATAATTTCACAGAATACAATATTCGTCCGCCTGCCGCTGATGTCACTCGCAATAAAAAACGTTTTGACATGCCTTTGTTGCTATGTTATGCTAACGTCAGTTTGAAAAAAGTATTCAAACCAAGACATATGCCAATTGAAGAAAAACGCAATATATTCACCGAAAAAGAAGCAATTTTCTACTGATTTAACCCCCTAAATCCCCCTTATCAGGGGGACTTTAAGAGGAAACGCGTTTGTCCTAAATATTTATCAAACCTACATTATTTAGGGAACTCACTGAAAGGGATACCGGAAATGGAGCGTACCAATAACCAGCCTGTCTATGTCGTTGCTATCTGTGGAAGTCTACGGAAAGGCAGTTCAACGCACGCAGCACTCCAAATCGCTCTTGCTGCTGCAAAAGAGGCAGGTGCCGAGGTCGAATTGCTGGAACTTGGTGAGTATGAACTCGTCTTTCAAGGTTCTGTCGCTAACGAAAGTGACTATCCGCCTGGTGTGTTCAAACTACGGGAAAAGGTGAAACGTGCGCAGGGTATACTTCTCGGTTCTCCTGAATACCATGGCAGCTTTAGCGGTGTCCTTAAAAGTGCGCTTGATCTGATGGGCTTTGATGAATTTGAGAATAAGGTCATCGGACTTATCGGTGTCTCCGGTGGACGGATGGGCGCAACAAATGCGCTTTCTATGTTGCGAACAGTAGGCACAGCACTCCACGCTTGGGTCGTCCCAAAAGACGCATCTATCCCTAACTCATCTCAGGCATTTGATGCTGAGGGTAATTTGCGCGATCCTGAATTGGCGGCACGTGTCAAAGCCGTCGGTAAACAAGTTACCGAATTCGCGGCACTTCGGAATTCAACATAAATCTGAAAAATATAACAAATTGAAACAAATAGAATCTGGCAGGTTCAATGGACGTAATACATAACTGGAACGCATGGATTGGTACAGATGAAGCGGGAAAAGGTGATTATTTCGGCCCACTCGTCGCTGCAGCCGTTTACGTGGATGCAGAATGCCGCGAAACTTTCTCAGATTTAGGCATTACTGATGGAAAAAGATTATCAAATCGTCGTATCCAAAATCTTGCGGAATCGATGCGCTGTCACTATGCACAACATATCGTTGTTGTGGAGAAGATGCCTGCTGAATACAATTCCCTGTACGCCATGCTCCGCAGGCGAGGGCAAAACCTAAACCATCTGCTCGCATCACTCCATGCGGAAGCCATTCAGACATTAGCGAACAGCGTTGGCGCGAAACACGCACTTGTTGACAAATTTGCTAAAGATGACCTTATAACCCCACAACTCGCCCGACGCGCGGATAACCGACCACATTTACAGTATGACGCTGTTGGTAGTGTGCGCGCTGCGCCTGCGACGCTTGAAATGGAGATTCGGCAAGTAACAAAGGCAGAACGCGATATCGCAGTCGCTGCAGCCTCCATCATCGCCCGCGATGCTTTTCTGACTGGAATGGATACGTTGTCCGAAAAATATGAGATTTGTTTACCGCGAGGCGCGTATCAGGTCGTGGAAGCCGGCAGAGAATTTGTTAAACTGCACGGAAATGACGCATTACAGAATGTAGCAAAACTCCATTTCAATTTGACCGATGCTGTCCGTGCGCCATAAGCAATATATCTCATTGCCAACGTTTCGGACAGTTGCGTCCGATTTCATGTTAACCTATAAAATTCTTTGTAGCACGAGAGAAATCATGGAAGAATTGTTTAGTATCCATTACGCCGAAGTTGGGCTTAAGGGTAAGAACAGAGTATTTTTTGAAAAACGACTTGCGAACAATATTAAACTTGCCCTGCGCGGGACCGGATATGCTGAAGTAGAGCGACTTCACGATAGAATTCTCGTGCATCTTGAGCAACATGCCGACATCGCTGAAATTAAGGAACGGCTACGTCAAGTTATGGGGATCGCCCATTTTGAACTTGCATGCCGTACCAAAACTGACATCGCAGCTATTAAGGATGCAGCACTGCGGCAAATCCAAAATGTTTCTTGCGAATCTCTTAAAGTTGAGACAAGGCGATCGGACAAAACCTTTCCATTAACCTCACCAGAGGTTAGTGCAGAGGTCGGAGGATATCTCATCAAGGAGACGGGTGTCCGCGCGGATATGCATAATCCTGACGTGGTCTGTTGGGTTAAAATAACACAGAAAGCAGCCTATATTTCTACAGAAAAAATTCAAGGCATCGGTGGTTTGCCGGTCGGCGTGAGTGGTAAGGTGCTCGTCATGTTATCCGGTGGGATTGACTCCCCTGTTGCTGCATGGCAGATGATTAAGCGTGGTGCGAAAGCCGTTTTTATTCATTTTTATAGCTACCCTTACACGGATAAGGCTTCTTTGGAGAAGGTCATCGAAATTGCTCAGATCTTGGCAGTATCAAACTATCGGAGCACAGTCTATCTCGTTCCATTTGCGGATCTCCAACAAACGATTGTCGCTTCAACACCCGCGCCATTCCGAGTTTTGTTGTATCGACGGATGATGACACGCATCGCAGAGCGTGTTGCTGCTATGGTAGATGCGGAGGCTCTTGTTACAGGGGAAAGCCTCGCACAAGTCGCTTCGCAGACGTTGACGAACCTCCGAACGATTGAAGCGATCGCCGAAATCCCGATCCTACGTCCACTCATTGGCGAGGACAAAGCTGAAATAATCACAAAAGCACAACGGATAGGGACCTTTGATGTATCCACGCGTCCGCATCAAGACTGTTGCTCGCTCTTTATACCTAAACACCCCGCCACCGGCGCGTCGCTTATTGAATTAGATAATGCAGAATCGGGGTTGGATATAGACGTATTGGTTGCGGACGCGCTAAACAACCTTGAAAAACAGGTGGTAGACTAGTTATCAGTTATCGGTTCGCTTCGCTTTCAGTTTTCAGTTAAGAGAGTTCTTGTGGTACTAACAGATACTTTCACTGCCACAAGAGGGTAACTGACAACCGACACCGAATTAGACAAATGGCTTCCGAAAAAATACTGCTGATTCGACTCAGTTCCCTTGGCGACATCGTGCTCACAACACCCGCGATCCGAGCGGTGCGTGCGCATTTCCCAGATGCGTATATTGCTATGCTTGTCGCAAAACAATCCGCAGAGATCCTCCGCGAAAATCCACATCTCAATGAAATAATTACGTTTGATCGGCTCGCTAAAAATAAGGATACAGGTGAAATGTTGCGGATTATTCGTCTTCTGCGTGAACGGAAATTCACGCTGACTATTGATCTCCAGCGGAAATTTCGTACTGAAATGTTAATGTATTTCAGTGGTGCCGCCGAACGTATCGGTAAGGGTAGATTCTGTACCGTCCGCGTCCATGAGCAGGGTAACAAACACGCCACAGCACACTATTTCGACCTGTTACATGCAGCTGGTATTCCGGCAGAAGATCCAAGATTGGAGCTCTTTCTCTCCGAATCTGAGCAGTTAGATACAGCACAACGGTTTGACACCGCAGGCGTTAACGATGGACAATTAAAGGTGGGATTTTTTCCGGGTGCTGGTTGGAAATTACGGGAGTGGATGCCTGATCGTTTCGCTGCCATTGGGGATAAACTGGTAGAGCATTTCAATGCCAATGTTTTGATTTTTGGTGGACAAAAGGAAACGGAACTCGTGCAAACTGTCGCGGATCTCATGAACGCACGTGCTATTCTATTTGCCGGTAATCTTCAAATTCGGGAGTTAGCCGCCTGCATTGAAAAGTGCGATCTCTTTCTCACCAATGACACCGGTCCGATGCATATCGCCGCGGCAGTCGGAACCCCTACGGTGTCTCTGTTTGGTCCCGGTAACCACATCCGATTTCAACCCCTCGGCGAGTTACATCAAACTATCCGCCACGCCGTGCCGTGTAGTCCTTGCAAGCAGTTCACGGATAAGTGTAAAGACAACATCTGCATGAAGGGAATTGGTGTGGATGAAGTATGGGAATCTGTCTCTCGTACCCTTACGAAAACTACCTAACTCAGGCAGATTCTGCAGTCAACTAAATAGTTCATCAGGCTCATCTCTGCGGGTATTCAAGCGCGAGCAGAGACTGCCCCCGCCCCAGCATCTCATTAATTGACTGTAATTTCGTAGTAGACATCCCCATAAGTGCCATGAACACAGAGTATTCTAACGAAACATCAACTTTGGTTTTTGTTTCACTCACTGGCTCCAAATCGTAGGTTATTGTCCAACCACTGAAGCGTATACCCGTAACGCTGTCAATCGCTTTCTCATGGATAACAAGTCGACGGTTCTCAGATTCGTTCAGAAATCGTCCAGAGTATTCCCTTCTTCCTCGATGAAGTTCCCTATAGGCAGCGAGAAACTTGGGATTTCCTACGGAGTTCTTCACATAAGAATAGCATGTTGCCACTGGAACTTCGATATCTACTGAAGCGTACGTCTTTCTCATATTATTAATGTCCTTCTTTATCCACACGCTGCCTCAAAGACGCGTAGATGATTTTCACCGAGTACCTTTCTTATATCGTCATCAGAGTAGCCGCGCTCGCTTAACCCTTCTGCGATTTTGATGAACTCGCTGGCATCCCTAAGTAAATCTCCGCCACCATCAAAGTCCGAACCGATGCCGACATGGTCAATACCCGCGATGTCGATTGCGTAGGCAATATGGTTAAGCAATTGCGCGAGCGGCGGCATTTTCTGCCAACCGTCTATGGTAATAAACCCTGGAACAAAGGTAATACCGATAACACCACCATTCGCTGCTAAGGCTTTCAGCTGTTCGTTGCTCAGGTTCCGTGAGTGACGGCACAATGTCTTACAGTTGCTGTGCGAGGCAATAACGGGGTGTTCCGAGATTTCGAGAACGTCCCAAAACCCACGCTCACTGATATGCGAGACATCAATGAGCATTCCTAAGCGGTTCATCTCTTTGACTAATGCCATACCAAACCGGGTCAACCCACCACCCATATCCTCTTCATCGTTTCCCGTTGATGCCCATGTGTTCAGGTTATGGGTCAAGCCGATTGAACGGACACCCAGCAGATAGAGTGATCGTAGTATATTCAGACTCCGTTCAACTGCCTCGCTGTTTTCGATGACAAGAATCGCAGCAAGTTTGCCAGCTGCCTTCGCTTCGCGAATATCATTTGCATTCCGAGCGATGCAAATGTCATCGGCGTTTGCTGTTACTTCCTCGTTGAACCAACCGAACGCATCTAACGCGTAGGCGAGATGGTTTTTCCACGCGCGCGTCACGTCAACAGCGAAGAAGGCAGCATCGATGCCGCCTTGCCGCATTTTCGGGATGTTGAGTTGGATACCGATGGCTTCCTCTGACGGCGGCACGGGACCGCGCAGATAAGCAATAATACCGGTCGGTTCCATCGGGGTTCGGACATTTTCGTTAGCAAGACTCACGTTGCCTCGACGGATATGCGCCACAATGGCATCGTTGTGCGAATCAATCACGAGTGCCTGCTCGTGTAGTTCCGAGATTCGCTTATCTGATTGTGTTTGTCTATTTTTCTTTTCCATAATCCTCAGGCGTAATCGAATACCGTTTGTATCGTTCGTTTGGCTATATCAGGCGTAATCTGTAACGTTGTCGCAACGGTGTAAGGGAGGTTATGTTGTGCGACGTACGCTGATAAATTGGTAAGCGTTTCAACAATTGCTTCAGGCGCAACAGCCGGTGGACGGTAGTTAATCTGTAAGCACTCCAGCGCATGACGATACTGCATCCACGGTTGCGATTGCAGCGCAGCCATCAGCAAAATACCGAGTCCTACCAGTTCGCCGTGTAAAACATTCCTACCGCTTGTCGATGTTAAATGGTTCTCAATAGCATAGGTAAAATAGTGTTCGCTGCCTTCTTCAACGCGACTATGCCCGCATAGATTGCAAAGCTGCACCTCCATACACAAGAGATCGAATAGCAGTTTCAATCCATCAGGCGTGCCGCTGCCGATTTCTCGTGCATTTTCGAGAAGTGTTTGAAGGAGCGTTTCCGCTATGTTAACCGTTTGCGATGTAAGCCGCTGATCGGGTGGGTTTGCCCCCATCTTCTCCGCTTCCTGCCAATCCCAGAGTGCTGTCGCGATTGATAACACATCTGCCGCACCACTTGCCCGCATTGCAGCGGGTGCTTCGCATAGCATATCTATATCTACGATAACCGTATCAGGTGGCTTCGTTGGGAGATACCGGACACATCCGTTTTCTCTGACCCCTGTTGCGTCGGTGAGAAAAGCGTCTGTTGATAAAATAGTTGGGAGCGCGATGAGGGACAATCCATTTGCCGCTGCAACAAACTTAGCGGTATCAATTGTCAACCCTCCGCCGATTCCGTAGACCACTTCACCTTCACATACTTCAGCGACCGCAGCCATAGCTGCGTCTGTATTCCCCTTAACATAGATAAGTTGATGAGAATTGATATCGATGCCTTTGACTGCCTTCCATGCCGGTTCCGTGGTCAAAACGACTGCGTCGCGTTGCTCCTTAATATCAGCAAACGCGCATCTCACCATATCCGGCAATCGTCCAATTTTTTCTTCAGAACAATCCTCTAACAACATTAGAAACCTCTCATCGGATTCAAATGGATCTTTAATTCAGCGATGACGATAAATCCACAAGATATATTTGCCGGGATCCTTCATGAACGGAGTCGAAGGTAATCGTTTTTCCGTCTGGAGCCCAGCGCGGATGCAAATCGCATCGGATATCTCCGGTGAACTGCGCTTCGTGATGGAATTCCCCTAAGACAACCTTTCGGTTTTCAGCGATATTGTAAACCATCAATTGTGCGAGTCGTTCGGGACCTCGGGGGTATGTGTCACACAGTAGCCACTGCCGGTCCGGTGAAAATGAGGCGTGTCCATCGTTGGGTAGGACCCTGCGCCCGATCGGCGTAAAGTCGCGCGCGCCATCCGCAAATTCAACAAATCCCATCTCACCGACGATATCTGAAGATACAAGAATCTGTGTAGGTGTCCGCCAATCAAAATGTGACACGCGATAACCGAACGGAATTTGCATTTCCAAATCAGAGCCATCAGGGTTCACTGTCCAGAGCGAGGTGTAAAATCCTGTTTCCTGACGCACGCGACAAAAAAATAGAAGTCGCGTCCCGTCTGTGTTAAACAGAACATGGTTGAACCAGGTCCTTTTTCCTACCACCCGTTCATCCGCACTGGCTCGGATAACATCAGCAATAGAAAGCACAAGTTTAGCACTCCCATCTTGGAGATTGAGTTGATACAAACCGTCTTCCTCCGGTTGTGCTTCAACATCGTCAGATGTGTTGTCGGTGGCATACCCAACAACAGCGCGACAGTGTGCCATCCGTCCATAATTCAAACCGATCGCATGTGAAGCGGTTGGTGACACGGCAGCAATCGCACCTTGGATAGTACGTACCGCACCTGTAGTTGGGTTTAAGGCACGTGATACAAGCCTACCATTCTCCCAATCGTTAAACGTAAATTCTGCATCGACACCATGATTGTCGTCTGTTGTAATGTTCCCTATCCAATGCATCATACTACCCTGCTGGAGGTTAAAAGCGGAAGTCTTCGCGTATGGGGTAAATTGATACGTGTAACGATCAACGAGTCCGACAGCTGCCATATCTTCTGGCAAAGGGCGGTGCGTATGAAAATCGGTCTCTAATGCAAGATGATACCGCGACGTGCTATCCCAGGGGTTTATACCGTAATACCCAAAAAAATGATGTTTTGCCCCGATAGAAAGTCTTTGTATATTCATGTATACTTTTTTTAATTTCAGGCTACCCCGTAAAAGGTAGACGGTGTTCAGAACCGGTTTTGCTTATAAACTTCGGAAATCCTTTTAACGTGACATAAGATTGCAGATTCGGTGGTGATTAATTTGATTTGTTGGTTGAATTATAGCACAATTGGCATATTGGGACGTTAAATCAATGCAGACTATTATTGCATCCGTGAGTTCGATATATTTCATTAAGTGCGAATTTTGAAACCGAAATCTGGCTTCATCGTTTTACTTATTGACATTCCGAAGAAGGATCGGTGGTTTCGTCTGAATAAATTTGGCACCTTACCTGAATATAGCGCGCAAGAAGCCTTTTTGTATTCTTAATCACAAGAGACCCGGACACAAAAAAAATGCAATTTGCAGTGAAAACAGATACAGGTAAGCTTCGCGATAGAAACGAAGATTTATACTATTTCGATACGCAGCTCCAATTGTTTGCTATCGCCGATGGTATGGGCGGACATGATCGAGGTGACATCGCGAGTCGTATAGCTCTTGAAGTTATTCAGGAGTGGGCGGAAACCCAAGCCTCTCCGCAGAGCGATTTAGGCCCCATGAAACGACTTGGCGTTTTAAGCGAACTTGCGGAGGAAGCGAATCAGCGGATCTATACTTCCACCGAGAATCAAGGCAAAGGTCGCGGTATGGGTACCACCCTCATCGCAGGTTTTGTTACTTTTAGTTACCTCGCGTATGTGCATGTTGGTGATAGTAGACTCTATGTCCTACGCGATGAAACACTCACGCAGATAACGACAGACGACTCCATCGTTCAAAAAATGGTCGAAAAAGATGAAATCACTCCAGAAGAGGGACGGGTCCATGAAAAACGGAACATTATTACGCAGGCTATCGGTTTGAAGTCAACGGTTGCTGTCAATGCCGATGCATATCCGCTCGTCCCCGGAGATATTGTGCTTGCCTGTACAGATGGTTTACACGACTTAATTATCGACGACCGCGAGATTGCTGATATTATCTTGGCCGCCTCTGATATTGAAGAGGCATGTGAGAATCTCGTGAACAAGGCACTCGATTATGGCGGCACCGATAACGTTACGGTCCTACTCGTAGATGTTGATTAACGGACCAACCCGAAACTTAACAGCCCCCAGTTCTCTTCCTCAGACTTTCAAGACAGGTTTTGGAAACTTGTCCGACTTCCCACAGCAAAATTATATCTCCGAGGTGCTATCCTCTTGGTCTCCGAAGACTAACGCGCCATCTGGATCCACTTCCTCTGCTTCCAACGTTTCGAGATGTGCAGGCATTGTTAATTCCGGCAATTCAATACGTTCCGCTTCAGCCCACAAGCGTTCGAGATTGTAGTAGGCACGTCTCTCAGAGAGAAAAACATGTACGACAAAGTCAACATAGTCTAATAAAATCCAATCTGCTCTACGTGTACCTTCCTGATGCCACGGTTTCTGTGCCCAGTTGGTTTCAAGTTCCTCAAGAACCGCTTGCGAAATACCTTCTACTTGGATATCAGAGTTACCGCTGAAGATCGCAAAGAAGTCCGTGAAGCCATCAAGTTCGCGTAGATCGAGGATAACGCTATCTTCGGCACGTCGACTCATCGCTGCGGAAGCTGCGGCTTTTAACATATCTAATGTGTTTTTTTTAGTTTCCATAGTGGTTTCCTTTGATTCTCAACGCTCAATGCTCTTTAACGTGCTGTTATAAGTATGAAGCGTATTCGGATGAATCATCACCCCTTTTTCGAGAAGGTGCTCAATTTTTGCACGAGCAACGCAATGCACCGCACGCTCCAAATCTGTGTATGCCAACTCCCGCACTATATGAACTGCATCATGCGTCCGTGTTGGCTCCGCAAAGTCCGCCACATATAATACTTGTGAGAGGGACCCCATTGATGGGCTTCCAGTCGTATGATTCCGAATGGCTTCGAGTATTTCTAACTCGGTTATGGCGAACTTCTCTATTGCCAGTTTTACACCGATAAGTGGATGCAAAAGTGAAGGGTTTATTTTCTCAACCGGATCAAGGCGAATATCATAGTGACGTGCCGCGCTATATAATTCCTTAGCGTTCATCCATTTCGCGCTGTCATGTAAAAGTGCCGCAAGGTTCGCATGCCAAACATCTACTTCATGAACACACGCGAGGTCAACCGCCATCTCTTGCACAGAGAGAACATGCTGAAGGCGTTTCTCGCTCAGTTTGTCGGAGAGATACTGCTGAATTTCAATCGACTTCGGGTGCGCCCGAAGTTCTTTGAGTGTAATGTCCATCTGACCGTGTGCGCGTCCTATTTAATCTTTCTCATCGTCAATACGAATCCCTAATTCGGCTAATTCAGCAAGCAACTCCCGTTCGGTATCCGATAAAATCGTTTCCTGCAAGGGGGTACGAATCGCGTATTCCTCATTCATCCATTTTGACAGATCCGTTGCCTTACACCGAGCACTACAGAATGGGAAGTTTTTCGGTAAAGGTGTCCCCTTTTTCCATACAAAGTCGTAAGTTGTTCCGCACATACTGCATGTATGTTCCACGTTCTTAATATCCTTATTTTCGATTTCGGTGTCTCAATTCTTAAACGGGATTTTTCATTTGTTGATACAACTGATATTGATGGATATAAGTTTCGACTGTTTCGGGCACGAGATACCGGATCGAAAGCCCGTTCCGAATCCGCTCACGAATCGCTGTAGCAGATATATCCACACCGGTTACCGGAAAGGTCGTAACCCGTTTGCGAACCTCCAATGGCACCCGGTTCAGATCGTAATTCGGACGTGTTGTTGCGATCATAACACATCGCGCCAAAACCTCGTCAAAATCTCTCCAAACTTTATACTCAATGAGCGAATCAGCACCGATGATCCATGCCAATTCTGCCGTCTCTCCGTAAAGTTTCTGCAGGGATTTCAGGGTTTCAATGGTATATGAAGGACCCGCGCGCTCCAATTCAATCCGTGATACCTCAAAATTTGGGTTCCCTGCAATCGCCAAAAGTACCATCTGATATCGGTGTTCGGGTTCGATAATATCAGCATCTGCGACCTTATGCGGGGGTCTGGCAGACGGAATAAACAAGATATTATCATAACCCAATCCAACCCGGACCTGTTCAGCACTGAGTAAATGCGCGTAGTGAATCGGGTTGAATGTCCCGCCCATCACAGCGATTCTTTTGGTTATTTTCAGCATCAGAATGTCCAGCAGATGCAAACTTGATAATATAACCCAAGTTGCCATCTTTGTAGCACAATATTTTAGATTGTGCATCTTCGTAGCATAATCTTCCAGATTGTGCTTGCGGAGACGCAAACTAAAAGTTTTGCGGCGTACGCGAGGAAACACTTTCTTCGCATTGGATTTTAGCGTTTGCAAAAACCCCAGATGCGACGTGCATCACGCTACAAAATTCTGCGGAGAATCAATCACTTTCAATGAAAATGGTCTCCGCATCCCGAAAATCTTATGAGTAGCAACTTGCGTTAATATAGTGAACTTTGCACTTTAAAGTATATAGGTTTACAAGAGAAAAGTCAATCTTAAAATCGCGACGCGTTAACTGCCGTGTACACGAGTCTTATAATCGTCATAAGCCCGCTCAATCTGCTTTGCGGATTCTTCAGGACCGAGAAAATGCGCGCCTGTTAACACAATAGGCGGTTTCCCGCGTTCTGTCAGGAGTTCAGCAACGCGGCACTTAATCGCATTAACGATTGAAAGCGTCCCTATACTGGATGTAGGTCCCACCGGATACGCCAGATTCGGAATGTCGACCACCGCATCACCCGGCGGATTGCAGTTGTCGATGGTTAGGTCCGCGATTTCAAAAAGTCGTTTGCCGGAGGTGTGCTTTGAGGTAGATGAACGACTGTGTGCGACAGAAGTCACGGCAATAACAGGCAAATTCCGCTCCTTCGCACCTATTGCCATTTCAACAGGCAGAATATTCGTGCCAGAATTAGAAAATACCATCATGCAGTCATGAGGACCGAAAGAAAAGTTCCGTAAAATCACTTCGGCATATCCCGAAATATTTTCAAGAAAAAGTGCTTGGCGTTGACCGTTGCAACCGACGACTTGGTTGTGATATGTGACTGCCAATTCTACGATAGGAAAGAAACCCGGAAAGCTTCCGTAACGCGGGAAAATCTCTTCGACTGCCATGCGGGAATGTCCCGATCCAAATAGGTAGACGAGACCGCCTTCTGCTATTGTTTCAGCGCACATATCGGAAGCCTGCGCAATCGCATCGGTTTGCGTGGCTTCAATCTGTTTCAAAATGTCTTGTGCAGTGTGTAGATAGCGTAGATAAGAAATGCTCATAATATAGTTATTTACTGTGACCTCAATCGCTTGACACCTGAATTTAAGGGTTTAACTTGGAAACCCATATTGCTGAAAATATTGGTATCTATTCTATCACAAGGCTGACATGTTCGCAATGTTTTTCCAAAACCATCGAAAACAGGCGGTATCACGTTGGTGTGGTTAGGGAAAGCTCTACCTCGGCTCGGAGTTGGGTGAGATTGAGAAACCTCGTCTCCCGCGGAGGCAGATCGCCTCTATGGGTAAAGAAGACGAGGTTTCCCAAACTCGCGAGCGTTAGATGGACGGTAAAAGACGAAGTTGAGAATCGTATGGCGTGCTATTACCGGATTTGATACCGCTTAACAGCATCCATATCAAGACTAATACCCAATCCTGGAGCGTCTGACAGGTGGATCGCACCGTTGGAGAGATCCATACTACCGCCAGAGAGATCGTCAACGCGGATATGCGGGAGTTCGTCAATCGGCATCGTGCAGTTTGGCAGTGTACACGCCATGTGTGCAGCAAAAGTCGAAGCGACACACGAACCGAACGCGAAGATTTGTACCCAAATCGGCAAGTCGGCGGCTTCGGCGACGGCAGCACTTTTGCGAATACCAGCGACGTTGCCACCCATGTTGACAGCGTCTACTGCCTCGGCGCGGATGTTTTCCAAGATCCCTGGGGGTGCGCCGAGATGCCGAGCGACTGGAACCTCTACCGCTTCTCGCATCTGACGGTACCAAGACAAATCCTCAAATCGGATCGGGTCTTCATAGACTTCAATGTTATACGGAAGCAACTCTTGTGCGAGTCGAAGCCCGGTTTCCAAATCACCAAATTCCGTGTTCGGGTCAACGCGAATCTCGAAATCGGGTCCGCAGGCTTTTTCAATTAAACGAGCCGTTTCAACAATGTTCACCTTCCGAGCCTTGAGTTTATGCACCCGAAAGCCCATATCCGCTGCGCGTTCTGCCTCTGCTGCTGTCGCTTCCGCTGGCATTGGCGGTGACCAGTAGGCAAGCTCAACGCTATCTCTATATTTCTGACCGATTAATTTATGGGCGGGTACGCCCAATGCCTGTCCTGCTAAGTCGTAAAAGGCACACTGGAAGGCGAATGACTCGGAAGCGAGATCAATATCCCAAAGATTCTTGCCGACATATTTTTCGGCGATGCTGTCGGCTTGATCTGTAATGTCACTATTCAGGGAATTGCTCTCCCCAAGTCCAGTCAACCCTTCATCTGTGTGTACCCAAATCAAGGTGGTTGGATATTCCATACCCCGGTGTTCTTGTATCGCCGGGATAAATGGAATGGAGATGGTTCGGTATTCAATGCCTGTGATTTTCATCGGTTTTCCTCCAATCTTTGATATTTGACAGTTGGAATTTTATGCGATTTGTCCAATTGATGTCAAACATAATCTCTGATGAGGGTTTTCGGTTACCCTCTTTGGAGGAATCCACCCTTGAGGTGGAGAGTTTTCTACTGCCCTGCTGTCTCCAAGCGGATCTGTTTCGATTGAATGTCAATGGCTTGAGTGTCTGCATCGAGTTTATCACCGATGGTAACGATGTGCGTTTTATTTGTAGCAGTAGATTGGAGGATCGCTTGTGGGGATGTGTTCTTATCGGTGAGCAGGCGTGTGCCGAGTAAGCGATAGGGTTCAATCGGGCGTGGTGGTGTCCAGCCTAACGGACGGAACAGGTTATTGTCAATAATCGTGCGGTAGAACGCATCGGAAACCTCAAAGCCTTCGGACGTGGTCTGACGAACGCGGTCCGGCGGTGATGGGGTGATCTCGACGGCTTCAGGGTCAGGTGTCGAGCGCGCTAAGTAGATCGCCAGTAAGACGAACGCGCCAGCAATCAAAAGACGACTGACGCGTTTGTTGAAAAGGGTTTGTTGCGTTTCTGACATTAACGCGGCGAACACCTCCTGCCGGATTTCACCGAACAAGACGGATTTCGCCGCGACTGACAACTTCGCCACGTGTTACTGCACCCACGACGACGACACGACTTCAACTCATGCGTCGAATCTTGACTCCACCAATTCGTATTCTTCGGACACCCGGGCCAATAGTAGTGTGCCCCACTCCCGCACTGCGTCCGATGGGTCGTCCGATCACTCACCATTTCAGAGCAATTATCATGCGCACATTCCACCAAACGCGGCGGTGGCGGTGGCGGGGGTGGCTCTGGCGGTGGTGGCTCTGGCGGCGGTGGCGGGGGTGGTGATGGATTCGCGGGTGGAGCAGGGTAGGCATGGGTATGGGAGTCACAGGCATAAAAACTCGTTACGGTACAGTAACTACCGTTAGCATCCGTAGACGTACAACTCGCTTGCAGCGAATGAGACGATGTAGACGGCGTTGAACAGGCATAATACGTGTGTCTATCACACGGATACCACACAGAGCGGTGATCAGATGCCGAACCCGATGCATACAGGTGTTCCCCACACACACCAACGCTATACCCAGAAGGAACGAAAACACCATTGATGACCGTTCCATTCGACGCGGCGGGGTTCAGGTGCAGGTGTCTCCGGGTGCAGTTCGTCGGGTCGGAATGACAAGACCATTTCTCGCCCTTACAGTCCTCTTTGAGCTTGATCAGCAACCACGACCACGCACCTTGTTTATAGGTACGATTTGGGCATTTGATCTTATGCGCGTCTCGGTTGCCTTGAACACCCGGCTTATTGTTGCAGGCTTGGTCACGCCGACAATACACCGTGGCTCTCCGCTGCGGCGGCGGTGTCGCCCCCGCACACGTGTGACCATTACCCGAACTCGTACAGTCAGGGGTCGTACTCGTGAATGGTGAGCCGTCAATTGCCTCATTGAGGTTAATGCGCCGATTGACTTCCAACCAACTTTTTGCCCACGGGTCGGCATCCAGCCCCGTTGAAGAGGGCGACGTTTCGGACTTACTGCCCGATGTCGAGGCCTCAAGAAAACGTTGTAGAGACTGCTGACCTACCCTATTTTGATACGATATAACATGGGCTTTACGTTTCCTCCGCGCGGTGGTTGTGCCATCCGAACTCGTCTTGGTCTTTTCAACCCCTTGTTCCGTCTTAGACAAACCATCTGGGGGATCCGTTGCGAGCGTGTCCAGATCACCCGTGGCGCGCAGCTGCGCATCGGCATCCCATACTCGACTCACGTCTCCAGGTCGGGGTGATACGGCTCGTGCATTGGCAGATGCCGTTGCAGAAGCCGTCAGAGTCCAAGAACCCCCTGACTCACTCCGCGTCGCACTTTTGCTCGTATGCGTATTAAACGGGTATTCGACACTATTATCATTCTGAAATGCATGATCTGGATTCGGTTCATTCCAACTGTGTAACACTTCCGCATCACAGATGCCTGCCACAAGAGAGTACACAAATATCAGTCCAAGTATACAGTTGAGTCTCACCAAACGTCTTTTCATGTTCTATTTTCCTCCTTGTCTATACGGGATAATGCTGTAATCTATACCGAGTGCCTCCAGCTCTTCATCTGAGGTCTCGTTGAGGTTGATCCGCACCAGCGGTGCATTCGGGCCACCGGAATGCGAACTCGTCGAGGTGAAGGTTTGATTCCCATCGGTAAATGTGAACTCATAGCGGTGATCAGACCGCTCGTAGAATGTCCGTCCATCAACAAGCTCTACAGCGTTCCAACCGGGCTTATCGAAACCCAATTCCATACGCCACGCATTGTTGCAAGTCGTACTGTCTTCTATCATGAGTTTCACCACTTCAGGATAATCCAGAGCGTTTTGAATCAACCAATCTATCCTACCCGCAGCTTCAGCGAGTTCAGGGGCTGCTCCCGCTTCGGCAAAACTCCCCGGTGGATACCTCTCAGGGTTTAATGGCGGGATGTCGGCATTCGCCTGATAGAACAGTTCATCTTCAATAAACCGCGCCCAGACTTCATGGATCGGACGCTTCGGATTATACTGCTCTATGACTTCACGATAAATCTGTCTCATTTTCTGGTCAACCTCATTATACTCGCCACTTGCCCAAAAGTAAACCCCGATCCACTTCTCTGGGCATTTGAGGTGTTCAGGAACGCCATCGGCAAAAAACGGGTTTGAGGAGGTCTGTCCGCCCGGATAAGCAGGCACATAGCCAGAAGGGCGGTGGTAGACTCCGTTTGACCAATAGCCACCGCCTGTGGTACGCGGCGGCACGGGCATTTCGGTGGGTGGCACTTCTGTCTCATGCGGTCCCTCATGCCAGGTGCCATCGGCGTGGAAATGTCCACCCTGCGAGGTATCCCCAACAGGCACTTTCGCGGTCGATTTCTCCAACGGTTTAACCGCCTTGTAAATCACAACAGGGTCTTTCGGTGGCTGCGTCGCGAGCAGGTAAAGCCCCACGCCCGCGATTGCCACGATGAACACCGAGATCGGAACCCAATATTTTCGGATAAACATTTCATTTCTCCTTTCGGTTGTTTCTAAGCCCGTGTTATCTCGTCCCCGCATTGGGACAGATAGATTCACACGGCAGGAGGATCGGTTTAGGTTGACAGATTTCGGGACTTCGGCGACACGGTGTCTGCGTGGCGTTTTTTACACGCACGGCATATCCGAGCGTCGCTATCAATAAAAGTAAAACGATGGGGACCATCTTCGGAGATATTTTCGCATCGGTGGACACTCCTTGCTTTGATGTCTTCCACGGGTGGCGACAAGCGTCCCTCCCTTTAAGATACCATGCACTCGGACGCTTGTGAAAGAAGAAAATCGCATCGCGAGCGACTGTACTTGTCGGGTCGGTCTGCGATGCAACGCCAAAAGCCCGCGATGCGGCGTGGAAGACGATGGCAGCATGCGGGCACAAAAAGGCTGGACAACTCTTAGAACAGTTGTATAGACCTTATGAAGCCCAATACTTATTATTTGTAAAGTGAGGGGGGGGGCAGCAGCGGTGTTGTAGGTACGCGCTTTAGTGGGGGCCGGCGATACCTAAGTCCCTGAGGACTTACCGCAGCGAAAGGCAGCTCGGAAACTTCAGAAGAGACCATTCCTATAAGATATGACAACGGAAAGCGTTTATCAAGGTGTCGCATCTGTATCCTATAAAGCGTGGAAAGCGTGTTGTGTGTCACAACGGATAGCCGATAGACGGACAATCCGTAACTTAGGTTATAATAAGTCGATTTTATCATTATTTAAGTCGTCAACTGATAAACTTAACATAACTAATATTATATGGTATTTTTCGGGAAAATGCAAATAAATTTAATAAAAGAGGATTTTGGAGTATTCAAGGTTTCTGTGTAAAATCCGGTTCGGTGTTTTTGCTGGGGGTCTTTGATAGGGTATTTCTGCGGATTTCTTCTAAGAAACCGAACCTACCGGGCCTGGGACTGAGACGGTTGTTATTTCTAAAATTGACACTTATGGTGCGGTTTCCTAACCGAACCCGCACAGAGTGTCCTATTAATTCTAACTTTACTATAAGCACCCTTGATGAACATATTTTCTTGTGGATTTTAAAGTGAGAAGGCTGCTATAATTTTCATAGATTCTATAGAGGACTCAATAAATTCCAAAGGGCACGACTCGTATGCCCGTTTAAAAAAGGATACCGTTTTTTAATGAAACATATAAAGATTCCCGGCATCAGCAAAGACATCTCACATCTGATTCTGGGGAGCATGCTGTTTTCTCCTACCAGGTTTGACTATAGCACTGAAATGCTTGACGCATTTTTTGAAGCAGGCGGAAATGCGCTTGACACCGCACACGGCTATGGTGGTGGCGATAGTGAGATGCTCATCGGACTTTGGATGCGGCAACGTGGCAACCGAGACAACGTTTTTCTCATTGATAAAGGTGGACACCCACAAGGTAGAGTACCACGCCCGCGGCTGTCCCCTGAAGAACTCAAAGCCGATCTCGATGAGAGTCTCGCGCGGCTCCGCGTTGATTATATTGACCTTTATATGCTCCATCGCGATGATCCGGTAATTCCCGTTGGCACGATTATTGATTACCTGAACACCGAAATCGGTGCCGGACGTATCCGAGCGATTGCTGCCTCTAATTGGCAACCGGAGCGGATTATTGAGGCAAACGCTTACGCAGATGAAAATGGACTTGCAGGATTTGTCTCTTGTAGCAACAATATCAGTCTCGCTGTGCCGATGGAGCCGATGTGGTGGGGGTGCGTCTGTGTGGACGATGCCGCACGCGCTTGGCATCAAGAGAGCCAATTTCCGTTGATGCCGTGGTCTTCACAAGCACGTGGTTTCTTTAGTGGTGCCTTTACACCGGAGAACCGCGATAACGGAGATATGGTACGCGTCTATTACAATGCCGAAAATTTTGAAAGACTCGCACGCGCAAAGCAATTAGGCGAAAAATACGGCTATTCCGCTATTCAAGTCTCCCTTGCCTATTCCTTGAATATTTCGTTTCCAGTTTTCCCGATTATTGGACCCGCGACTTTAGATGAAATGGATTCCTCTCTCGGTGCGATGGGACTTGAACTCTCCGATGCTGAAATGAAATGGCTCAACTTAGAAACGGATGGCGACCCGCTATGATTGTTCGGATGCTCTCTCTACTGTTCTGCCTCCAATTCATCTTTCTCTGGCTCGGCTTTGCCCAAGAGGGCTGAGGTGCCTGAAGCAATCCCGCGATTCCACGTAGCGGGATCGGTGAAGTCAGTCTGGCTTCAGGAGCAATGAAGAAATTTCAATGCACTTTCAGTATGATGCGATGGTTTGATGCCCAAGGCGGACACCTTGAAACGAGAGGGCTTTCCATAGACCGGGATGTAATAGAAATTCCGGAACATCGACATCATGTTAAACTCAATATTTTTCGCGTTGATGTCGGGTTGAAATATCACCTCAATTCTCAGTGGATGTTGGAAGCAAACATACCGTACGAGACCAAAACCCAAGAGGCAGCCATTGAGGAGTTTTCTGAGTCTCCCCTCACGCCTTCAGAATGGAAAGCAGCTGAGCGCAATCGGAACATTCATCATCGAAATGAAACTTATATAGGCCCCACTGATCCTGATGTTTTGTTAGGATATAGAACACAGGGGGTGCTGACAGAAAACGATTTTTTAATGGCGCGTATCGGAACAACGATTCCTTTTGGCAAAACCGAGGAAAATCCGTGGATACTCGGCGATAAAGGACTTAAACATCTCCATATCCAGTTCGGGACCGGTACCTTCAATCCGATCACTGACCTGCATTACAGTCTTGCCGTCTACAAAGGGTTGGGAGTGAACGCCAGCGTCCGCGGGAAGTTTCCATTCTATGAGAATAGCAAAACCTATCGCGGTTCAAGGGAGCTCACCTATACAGCAGGTCTGAATTACCGGCTTAATAACTGGTTTTCGTTCCAATCAGGTTATCTCGGTTCTTATAAATCTTTCGCTTATTGGGCAGGGGACGTGGACAAAAACACCGGGCTCCTGTTCGGTATGGCATCGTTTGGCGCGTCAATTAGAACACCTTATAATGTTCCTTTGTCTCTGACTGTAATGCTACCTTTACATCAAAAGACGCTTTATGACGACAGTGCCGCTTTACGCGACGGCAAATACCAGGAAAGAGATGCCTTTGAATTCGGTCCTCTGGTATCGTTGACAGCTCTATATGCGTTCTAAGCACTGTTTTCGTCAAAAAAATGAGATGATGATGAAATTATTGAAACACCACTGTAGGACACAGAGAATCAATTTTAGGGCATCGCTTTCAAGCAGATGTTCCATAGTGCTAATGATACTCATCTTTTTTCTGAGTTGTGGGATACCAAATAATCCGTATCCGAAATCCCAGCAGAACGAAGAAATCTATTACAACACGTTTGATGAAGAGCCGAAGCACTTCGATCCAGCAGTGTCTTATAGTTCGGATGAATACAGGTTCATCCAGCAGATTTATGAACCACCGCTACAATATCACTACCTGAAAAGACCCTACGAATTAATTCCGCTAACAGCAGAAGCGGTTCCGCAACCCCAATATTTTGACGCGAGCGGAAAAGCACTGCCTCAAGGAGCACCGGCAGCATCCGTTGCCCGTGCTGTGTACGAGGTTCGTATCCGACCCGGGATCATGTATCAGCCACATCCCTGTTTCGCGAAAACTGAAAACGGGACATTGCGGTATCACAACCTGACAAAAGCTGATGTGAAAGGTTTTATCGAGATTAAAGATTTCCCGATGACAGGGACGCGTGAACTCACTGCAGCGGATTACGTCCATCAGATCAAACGGATGGCAGATCCGCGTCTCTCCTGCCCTATTCTCAGTACATTGCAGGATTATATCCTCGGCATGAAAGCGTATTCGGCTGCCCTTGCGAATGGACAGACTAACGCACCGTTTCCGGGTATAGAGGTTGTGGATAGATACACTTATCGCGTCATCTTAAAGACGAAGTATCCACAGTTTGTCTATTGGTTAGCAATGCCGTTCTTTTCACCAATGCCTGAAGAGGCGATCGCCTTCTACAATCAACCCGCTATCAAAGACCGAAATATTACGGTTGATAGGTTTCCTGTTGGAACGGGTGCCTATCGGATGGATACCCTCATTGCCCATAAAGAGATAGTCCTCGTCAAAAATGAGAATTTTCGGGTGGAACGCTATCCGTCAAGTGGTGAACCCGGGGATAGAGAAGCCGGACTTTTGGACGACGCGTGGGAAATCATTCCGTTTATCCCAAAGGTTATCTATAAGTTAGAAAAAGAATACATTCCGCGCTGGAATAAGTTCTTGCAAGGCTACTACGATAGTTCGAGCATCTCTTCAGATACGTTTGACAGTGCGGTTGTCTTCAACGATGCAGGCGATCCGTCAGCAAGTGAGGCGTTAAAAGCGAAGGATATAGTCTTGCGCACCAGTGTTCAACCCACAACTTATTATCTCGCTTTCAACATGTTAGACGATACCGTTGGTGGATATACCACAGAGAAACAGAAACTTCGCCAAGCCATCTCAATAGCCTTAGATTACGAGGAGTTTACTGAAATTTTTCTCAACGGACGCGGTGTTGTGTCCCACAGTCCGCTGCCCCCCGGTATCTTCGGTTATGAGTCGGGCGAGCGAGGCATCAACCCTTACATGTATGATTGGGACGCAGATACCAACCGCCCGGTTCGCAAATCCATTGAAGAAGCACGTCAGCTGCTCGCGGAGGCAGGCTATCCGGGTGGACAGGACAGCAAAGGGAATCCGCTAATCATCTCTTTTGATAACACATGGAATTCGGCAGGTGCTACGGCACGTCTAACATGGATGCGGAAGAAATTAGAACAACTCGGTATCACGATGGAAAGCCGTACCACCGATTACAACCGTTTTCGGGACAAGGTGAAAGGTGGGAACTTCCAATTCATCTTTTGGGGGTGGCATGCGGACTATCCTGATGCAGAAAATTTTTTGTTCCTTCTCTACGGTCCGAACGGTAAAGTACGGCACGATGGGGCGAATTCTGCTAACTACGATAACCCTGCGTACAACCAACTTTTTGAAGAGATGAAAAATATGGAGAATTCCCCAGAACGGCTGACCCGCATTCGTGAAATGAATCGCTTAATACAGCGTGATGCGCCATGGGTTTTTACCTTTCACCCTGTCAGTTTCGGTTTATCGCATCAATGGGTAAAAAACAGTAAGCCAAACGCCTTGGGCGGTGGGACACTCAAATATCTTCGGGTTGATGCCAATAGACGGTCGGAAAACCGCCAGGCGTGGAACCGACCTGTTGTTTGGCCCCTATGGATGTGCCTCGGTGTATTTATTTTAGGCACAATCCCGGCTGTCATCACAATTTGGAAGCGGGAACGAAAGACACAATAGATTTCATTACAAGAAACATTACAAGTCCCCCTGATAATTTGTAACAAAGACGACGTGAGGTGCATTGCTAAAAAGTGATTACCTACATTATCCGACGAATTCTTTATGCGATCCCTATCTTAATAGGCGTGAACCTCCTCGTCTTTTTTCTCTTTTTTGTCGTCAACTCACCCGACCAGATGGCGCGGAAGATTCTCGGTGAGAAGAATATTACACAGCAAGATGTCGACAATTGGAAAAAACAGAACGGTTATCATCTGCCGCTCTGGTTCAATACAGAAGCCTCTGGTATCTCACACTTTACAGAGACAATCTTCTATCAGAAATCGGTCAAACTTTTCGTCTTCGATTTTGGCACTTCAGATGCTAACAATATCGACATCACCTCACAGGTTGCACAGCGAATGTGGCCGAGTCTCGCCATTACGCTGCCAACACTCCTCATCGGGTTGCTCGTCAACATCACAGTTTCAATGATTGTAGCGTACTACCGGGCAACCTACGTCGATTTCTGGGGAACGATCGTTGCAGTGATCGTTATGTCTGTTTCCCAGTTGTTCTATATTATTGGTGGGCAGTGGGTCTTCGGAAAAATATTGCGTCTTTTCCCTATTTCTGGGTATGATACCGGAACGGACATGCTGAAGTTTGTAGTCCTGCCGGTGGTTATCGGTATCATTGCCGGTATCGGTGGCGGTATCCGTTTTTACCGAACGATATTCCTTGAAGAGGTAAACCGTGACTATGTGCGCACGGCACGTGCGAAAGGTGTGAGCGAAGCAGGTGTCCTCTTTAAACACGCCTTGAAGAATGCTATGATCCCTATTCTAACGAACGTCGTCTTGTCGATTCCGTTTCTTATTATGGGTGGTTTGGTGATGGAGGCGTTCTTCGCTATTCCGGGTTTGGGAAGTTTTATAATTGAAGCGATTCAAGCACAAGATTTTGCGATTGTACGAAGCATGGTTTATCTGGTTTCTGTGCTGTATATTATCGGTCTGTTACTCACCGATATTAGCTACACTTTAGTTGATCCGCGTATCCGATTTGAATAAGAAAGTCAAAAATGATTTCACAAAATAGAAGTTATCAAATTATACAAGGCGTGATGAGTCTGCTATTGGGATGTATCAGCATCGCCTTATTGGTAACACTCCGGCACTCAGGGTATCCAAATGTAATCCTGGCTACTTTTCTGGTGGTAGGGGTTACCCTAATCTTTTCCGGCGATTATCTTCTCAACCCTTTCAGACTCCCAGTCACCCCTGTGAAACAGGAACTCGCGAGCGATATCGGTTTGATCGCTTATGGCGCGCTCTATTTCAGCATCGCTATGTCAAACCTACTCCAGCCGCGTTGGTTCACTGTCGGACTGCCAGTCTTTTTAGAACCGATCTGGGTCCGGCGCGGGTTAGCAGGTGTCGGAATCGTCCTAATTGTTGCTGGCATTTACGGTATCTATCACTTATACGCAGGACAATTATCCGATAACTCGCCAGAATAGCGTAAGGCTAAAAACGTTTCGTACACAACCGCGCCTTCCAATACCTATCACTTCGCGATAATCACGGCATAGCGTAATGGGGTCTCACCGACATTGCGGATCCCGTGCAGAACTTGGCAATCAACATGAACGGCTTCATTGTCGCTGACACGGTGTGTCTGTTCCCCAAACAGCACTTCACCTTCCCCAGAAAACACATAGAAAATTTCTTGTCCGTCATGTGTATGCGGTGGATGTGCGCGTTGCCCAGGTCCGACTTCTGAGATATGAAGATGGAGTTGATCCCTGTCTGATCCGGCTTCAAAGATAAAGCGGTCGATGCCTTTGATGTCATTTCTAATCTCTTTTTCCATGAGAATTTCTCCTTTTGATATTGCTTGCGAAACAGTGTTGCTCTAAAAATTTGAGAATTAATGTAGCATGTGCCCCCAGAATTGTCAATCTGCAAATCAGACGGATGTAATTTGGTTTTTGCCTTAAAATATCATATAGTGTAGAGTTGGATGTAGGCTTTATTGTTTTTAAAAATTGAATAATATTCAGAATTGACCTATTATAACTCCTTGCAAATCAAATCACAAAGGTGTGTCAATATTTTGTCAAAAGTTGGCATTAAAATAGTTATCTGATAGTTCAATTTCAAGTTCAAGGGGGAACTTATGAATACGAAGAGTTTAGTCGCTGAATTTGTTGGTACGTTTGCACTAATTTTTATCGGAGCAGGCGCGTTGGCTATCGGTTCAGCGAATTTAGTAGGCGTTGCGCTCGCTCACGGATTAGTTATTGTGACGTTCGCTTACGCCTATGGACATATCTCTGGCACGCATATCAATCCGGCTGTGACACTTGGTTTACTAATAGCCGGAGAGATTGAATTTGTTGCAGCTATTGGGTACTGGATTGTACAATTTCTTGGCGGAATTCTGGGCGCGGTTGTACTCAACGCCGTGCTACCAGATGCTGGCGATTTAGGTGTAACAATCTTAACGACAGAGGCTAATGGTGGAGGCTTCACGGTTACCGCAACACAGGGGTTGATCGTCGAAATCGTGCTCACTTTCTTCCTCGTCAATACCATTTTCAACACCGCTGTGAGCGGTAAGGCGGGGAACTTTGCAGGATTGGCTATTGGGTTAACGTTGGTCCTTGCCATTTTGATGGGAGGCCCCTTAACACGAGCTTCTCTTAACCCGGCACGGACATTGGGACCTGCTATTGTCAGTGGCAATTATGCAGACATCTGGCTCTATTTTGTAGGACCGTTCATAGGCGGAATCCTCGCCGCACTCCTCTATATCGGCGTATTGAAAGACAAGGAAGAAGCGTAGTCTACTTATCACGGACAAAAGAAAAGGCTGGCACATTCACGCGCCAGCCTTTTTCGTTTGGGTTTAAGGGCTGTGTCTTAAGATGCGGTTGAAATCGGCACTTCGGTCGGTTTCGCCACTTCCGGTTTCGGAATGGAGAGTGTCAACACACCGTCGGTGTATTCGGCTTTGATGTCGTCCGTATTCACTTCCAATGGGAGTGTGAATTTGCGTTGGAAACTCCCATAACGACGTTCAACTCGGCGATAGTTTTGGGGGTCATCCCCGTTTTCCTGCCGTTTCTCCCCGCTGAGGGTCAAGAGGTTATCTTTGACAGAGACGTGGAGATCGTCTTTCGCGACCCCTGGGAGTTCGGCGCGGACTTCAAAGTTATCATCTGTTTCCGAAATATCAACCGAGGGTGCCCAGTTATATGTATCTGCGTCGATTCTTACACGCAGTGGTGTAAAGAACGGGCTGTAAAATTTGAATGGGCTTCTTGTCGGTTTGCGCAAGGTCAAATAAGTCATTTTTGTGCTCCTTTTGTGTTAGATTTTTATACTTTGTCCGTCGTCGTGCTATTGGTGGTATGCCCCGCATGCCTGTTATCCAGTGGACGGGGCATATCCAAATCGTTAGATTACGCGTTTACCGTGATCGGGATTTCGGTCGGTTTTGCTGCCGCTGCTTTCGGAATTTCGAGCGTCAAAACACCATCCGTGAATTGTGCCTTGATAGCGTCGGTCTCGACGTGTCTCGGTAGCGTGAAACTCCGTTGGAAGCTGCCATACCGTCTTTCGACACGGTGATAGTTTTTGTCATCAGTCTCTGCCTCCTGCCGTTTCTCGCCTTTAATAGTGAGACGATTGTCAGTTACAGAGACGTTGACATCGTTTTCGGATACGCCGGGAAGTTCAGCGCGGATCTCAAACCCGTTTTCCGTTTCAGAAACGTCAACCGTAGGCATCCAAGCGGTTCCTTCCATATCCGTTTCACCGTCGTGAGTGGCGAAGAAGTCGCCAAAAACTTTTTCCATTTGGTTATGGAAGTTGAATAGGTTCGGCATAGGTCTGAAGTGCGTCATTTTTTTCTCCTTCTGAATTGTGTTTGTGTAAATGTTAGGTGCAAGTTTTATGCCAATCTTTTCAGAGGCAGTTCTGAAATGTGTGCCTCACTATTTTGTAATTTTGTATATAAGCATAAGCAAATTGCGTGCCAAAGCAGTTTTTATCTCCTGGCTGACCACAGCGAGTAGGATTTTCAAGTCATTATAGGGGGTTTTTGCTTGGGTCTTGTGCCTACCACATGGAGACCCTATCCACATAGCACGGTTCATAGCAGGATAGGTAAGTGGTATAGATTTGCCAAATTGACATTACACCCTTGCCACTGTGGCATTGTGTGATGTCAAAATGGCTTGAGGAAGGTTAAAGGAAATTTTCCGCGCGTTTATTAAGAAAACGTTCTGCTTTCCTGAATTCGTTTCCGAATTCCTGCGACAAGCGTGTGCAAGGCAACCGGATTTTCATCTTGGAACGGGATAACGAGGTCTGCGTACTGTTTGCAAGGTTCGGTGTAAACGGGAAAATTAGGTAGAACATCACGCCGATACCAGTTGATTGCCCATTCCAGATCGCCGCCGCGCTGTGCGACATCACGGAGCATCCGTCGCAAGACACGCTCATGCGCATCTACATCAAGAAACAACTTGATGTCCATCAAATCACGTAAGGCTTCGCTCCAGAAGATAAGATGTCCTTCTACAATGACAACATCGCTCGGTTGCACGCTCGTCTTTTCGTCCCCGCGCTGCGCGGCACGGGTGCCAGTAGTGGGAAAATCAATAGCGTCTCGGGCACGCAGTTTCTTGATGTCCGTGATAAGGGCATCCCATAGAACAGCATCCGGATGATTCGCGGTAATCACGCGCTCGCGCTCTGCCTCCGAGTATTCCGACCAGTCGCGGAAATAGGAGTCTTGGTTCAGCACAATAGGCGAGAATTCCACAAGTGCTTCTGCCAAAGCCTTGGCGAATGTCGTTTTTCCAGAGGCAGAACCGCCCATAATCCCAACAGTGATAGGTGTGAAGTGTTCTTCTTTTTGCATACTTTCTCCGTCTCTATTATATTGTGGGAGTCCAGTTTCGTATATTAGCACACTTCGGCTTGCCTGTCAAAACTATTTTGGACGCTTGCTCGTAGGATCCTCACTGCCAAGCACTCCCGGTCGCGACATTCACTGACTACTGATAACTGACAACCAATAAAAAAGAAATTTGACTTGCAAAAAAAAATGTGTTATTATATAATTAAAGTTAGTGATAGCGGACCCTACCGTTTTGTTACGGGGTTTCCCTATTACAAAGACTAAACGTTTTTTTGTGAATAACGTCTTATTAATAACAGAAGTTGTTTTGAGACGTAATGGGCATGTTTTTCGTTGTCCAGATTCGAGGAACTCGATAATGCGAACGCTTGAACGCAACACCATTGGAACACAAATAACCGGTGTAGGGATCGTTCGGAAGGACGTTCTTGATGCTTGGACGCTTTTTACGCGACTTGCAAGCAGCAGTTTGCTGTTAAAAGGCGTATTTGTGTTTTATCTGTACTTATATTTGTACGGCAACGATAGGTGGTGAAGGTTCGTAGGTAATGCCCCAATTGTATGACTAACCGATTCCAGTATCACCACCCAGCGTTGAAGGTAAATTCGATGTTGGGTAATTTTTTTTAACCGTATTTGATTTGGGACAGATAGCGTAATTTGTTGGAGGTAGTTGAAAAGAATGGTAATCGTTACTAAGACCGATGCGACACAATCAGATATTGATGCTGTTGTTAAACGGATCGAAAGTGTCGGGTTGAAAGCGCAAATCTCAACTGGCGAACGGCACACGGTCATCGGTGTTATAGGAGATAAGACATTGCTTGGTGATATTCCGATAGAATCCATGTCCGGTGTTGAACGGACGATGCCGATTACAGCACCGTTCAAGTTAGCGAGCCGCGAATTTCGGGATGAACCCACAGTGATTGCAGTCAACGGCACAAAGATTGGCAGCAAGCAGGTCCCTGTTATCGCCGGGCCGTGTGCGGTAGAGAGCACAGAACAGATCGTGACCATCGCTCGGCTCGTTGAAAAAGCAGGCGCGAGTTTCATCAGGGGCGGTGCCTTTAAACCGAGAACGGGACCTTATAGTTTCCAAGGCTACGGTGAAAGCGCGCTCAAGATGCTAAAAGAAGCAAAAGACGAAACTGGGCTCGGTATTGTCACCGAAGTCATGACACCACACGAAGTCGAACTCGTCGGCGAATACACAGACATGTTCCAACTCGGGACCCGGAACATGACCAATTTTTATCTGTTGCGTGAAGTCGGGCGGGCACAAAAACCAGTGATTCTCAAGCGTGGGATGTCGGCGACAATCGAAGAATGGCTACTTGCTGCCGAATATATCCTCGCAGAAGGCAACCCGGATGTCATTCTATGTGAGCGCGGTATTCGCACATTTGAAACCCATACACGCAACACACTTGACCTGAACGCGGTACCCGTCGTTCACGAATTAAGCCACCTGCCAATCGTCGTTGATCCAAGCCACGGCACGGGTATTCGGAGTTTGGTGTGTGATATGACGAAGGCATCTGTGGCTGCCGGTGCCGATGGGCTGCTACTTGAGGTGCATCACGATCCAGATCATTCGATGACAGGAGATGGTGCGCAGTCGTTGTTCCCAGATCAATTTGAGACACTCATGCAGGAACTGAAGACTATTGCTATCGCTGTCGGGCGTGAAATATAGTAGTTATAAGTTATAGGTTATAAGTTATAGGTTAAGAAGGTTCTTGGAACGCTTCTGTTCTCTGTGAAGGTTTCGACAGAAAACCGCCTTAACTTGTTAACTAAAAGTTAACTAAAAGGTTTTTCGCAGAAAAACCGCACTAACAACTTATAACTAATAACCAATAACTAATATTGGAGGAAAGAGCCTTGGACGATTTTGAAACCAACCAGCAGAAAGTCTATATTTTTGATACAACGCTCCGTGATGCCGAGCAGACTCCCGGTGCTGCGCTTGGTATTCAGGAAAAACTCGAGATTGCCAAGCATCTCGCGAAATTAAATGTTGATGTCATTGAAGCTGGATTCCCAATTTCGTCACCGGGCGATTTCGACGCTGTCAAACGGATAGCAAACGAAGTTGACGGCCCGGAAATTTGCGCGCTCTCTCGCGTTGTAGAGAAAGACATTACTGCCGCATGGAAAGCGATTGAGGACGCGCCGCGCGCTCGTATCCACACGTTTGTCGGAACATCACCCATCCACATGGGACGTATCACACGGACGACTCCTGAAGATACACTCCGGATGGCAACAGATGCTGTCGCCTATGCGAAGAGCCTCTGCGAAGGACACTTAGATGCAAACGTGGAATTTTCACCGATGGACGCGGGACGGACGGAGTTAGCGTTTCTTTATGAAGTCGTCGAAGCGACCATCGCTGCAGGCGCGACCGTCGTCAACATCCCGGAAACCGTCGGATGGACAGTACCAACCGAGTTCGGTAATCTGATTAAAGGCATCATGGAAAATGTCCCGAACATTGACAGTGCCATTATTAGTGTCCACTGCCATAATGATCTCGGGTTGGCAGTGGCGAACAGTCTTATCGCTATTGAGCAGGGCGCACGTCAGGTAGAATGCACAATCAACGGACTCGGCGAACGCGCCGGGAACACCTCACTCGAAGAGGTCGTCATGGCGATCCGAACCCGACGCGACTATTTCAAAGAATATTATACCGAAATTAACGCAAAGGAAATCGTCCCGATTAGTCGGCGTGTGAGCCGAACGATGGGGATTGCCGTGCAACCGAACAAAGCGATTGTCGGCGCAAATGCCTTCGCACACAGTTCGGGTATCCATCAGGACGGGATCATCAAATCACGGGTAACGTTTGAAATCATTGATCCACAGGAGATCGGTTGGAAAGAGAGTCAACTCGTCCTCAGTCCGCGTTCGGGACGTAACGCACTCAGGCATCGACTCAGCGAACTCGGCTACGAAGTGGATGCTGAACAACTGGACAAAGTCTATGAGAGATTCTTGAGGGTCGCTGACAAGAAAAAATCGGTGCAGGATGCCGACCTTGAAGCGATCATGAGCGATGAGATTCGCTCGATCCCTGCTGTCTTTGAACTGGATTACATTCAAGTCGTCAGTGGAACAAGAATCTCACCGACGACAACAGTCGGTATCAAGACGGAAAATGGAGTTGTTGAAAAAGCGTCAACTGGCGATGGACCTGTTGACGCAGCGTTTAAGGCGATTGGCCAAGTTGTTGACCTTCAACTGAACCTCATTGACTATCAGATCCGTTCCGTAACTGAGGGTGAAGACGCTATCGGTGAAGTCTCATTGAAAGTGCAAGACAACGGGCACATCATCACTGGACACGGTGCCAGCACAGACATCATTGAGGCAAGCGCACGCGCTTACATCCATGCTGTTAACAAGTTAATTCAGATCCGGTCTGAGGGGTAAGGAGGTTAGGACTTACGCAAATACCTTTGCTGGCGAGGTTTATAACCTCGCCAGCGTCGCGTCATGGAGAGATTGCTTGAAAACGAGATAAATTTTTTCAACGACAATCTCTCTTGACACGAGTTTTTATGAGGGAAAATTCAATGTTAAGAATATCATCCCTATACATTTTAGTAATTGTGTCTCTCATTTCAATAGGATGTGGAACGATAGGTTTATCTAATAAACGAGATACAAGCGATCCAAACGTCACTCTGTCTTTTACAGAGGTATTAAACGATCCTGAAATGTATATAGATAAGGTATTAACCTTTGAGGCAGTTGTAAAGCACACACGTTATGGAAGTAATGTAGAGTTATACACAAACAAGAAACTGAGACAGTTTTCCATTACCACGCATGGTGCTGCTCTTCATAGCATAGGTGAAAATGGCGAGGAAGTAGAAATTTTACCGAATGAGAAATATAGATTCAAATGCAGAATTTACGAAATCAAAATTGATCAGCACAGTATATGGGATATTCGCGCTGAATTTATTATTTCAGATGAAGAGGAGATATTGCATCAACCGGAGCTTGTAAACTAAAGGGCTAAATCTTTTTCGATAGTAATATGTCAAGCCCTGTTGGATTATCCAACAGGGCTTTTTTGTTTATGTATTTTATAGAAGATTACCAATCCTCAACCAATTGCACCAACAACCGCACGCCGTAACCTGACGCGCCTTCAGGGATATACGTAGAGCCTTTCATGCCCCACGCAGTGCCAGCGATGTCGAGATGCACCCATGGATAGCCTTCCGCGAACTTTTTCAAGAACGCGCCCCCGGCAATCGTACCAGCAGTGCCGTCACCGATATTCTGCACATCCGCAACCTTGCTTTTAACGCCTTCATCGTAATCGTCCCAAAGCGGCAATTCCCAAATCCGTTCGTGCGTTTTTTCAGCTGCCGATTTCACTTTCGCCATGAGTTCGGGATCTGTCCCCAGTGCCCCCGCTGCGATATGTCCTAAAGCACCAATCACAGCACCGGTGAGCGTCGCTAAGTCGATAACACCTTTCGGGTTATACTGCGCTGTCCATCCGAGTGCGTCTGCCAATACCAACCGTCCCTCAGCATCCGTGTTGAGAATCTCAATCGTTTTGCCGCCATAAGAGGTAACAACATCACCCGGTTTAACGGCTGTCCCGCTCGGCATGTTCTCGGTTGCAGCAACTAAACCGATGACACGCACGTTCGGTTTGAGTTGACCGATCACTTGCATCGCGCCGATCACAGCAGCGGCACCCGACATATCGTGTTTCATCTCGTGCATACCGCTTCCAGCTTTGATTGAGATCCCGCCTGTGTCAAAGGTAATCCCTTTGCCGACAAGCACGACAGTATCTTGTCCTTCACCGTCAGGCGTATATTCGAGGAT
>PYJC01000117.1:55226-63960 GCA_003635255.1 Candidatus Poribacteria bacterium
AGCGCGGCTCTTCAGCACTCCCTTGCGCGACGGCAAGGAGTGTACGGAACCCCTTTTCTTCTAAAGTGGCTTTGTCAAAAATTTCGCAACCGAGTCCTGATGCTTCTGCCACCGCTTCTGCCTTTTCAGCGAGCTGCGTCGGTGTGAGATAGTTTGCGGGTTGATTGCTCAGGTCCCTGGCAAGAAGTGTACCGTTGGCGATTACCTCTCCACGCTGGACTGCTGCTGCTATGGTCGACTGACTCTGATCACTTTCAGCTAAGAATGTGATAGATTCAAGTTTTTTCTTTTCGTCTTCATCGCCGCTGTCCGTTTTGTGTTCATCAAACTGATAGAGAGCGAGGAGACACGCTTCCGTAGCACCTTGTATCATCTCAGGTGTCGCTTCATTAGGAATCGGCACAGCAGCATTTCTTAAGCCCATATCCCGAATCGCACGCACGGCATGCCCCGCCGTCTGGCGGACCTTCTCAACGGTAAGGTCATGATACTCACCCAAGCCTACCAAAAGCACACGAGGCGCGGTTATTGCGCCGTTTGTGTAGAGCCAACTGGTAGTTTTCAATTTACCTGTGAAATCGCCAAGGTTCATTCGTTCGCGAATCCGTCCACCGAGTACTTGGTCTATAGTTTGGAGCGGTGCGCTATAGAAATCTGGGTTTTCCAATATACCAATGGCAATGACATCGGTCTGTTCTTGGTTGAACCCCCCTGTTTTGACGGTAATGTTCATTAATTTCCCTTTCTATTTCATTGTCTAAACCAAGATTAGCAAGATTAAAGATTAACAGGATTACAGACCCTTTCCGCTTAAAAATTGTTCAAAGAAGGTCAATCGGCAGTCAACTTAGTTGTTGAGGTTCTGCCAATCAATTTCATCAAGCGTATCTGCTTCCCAGACCGCTTCAAAGAGTGAATCAAGGCGCGAGATGCTCCGTATTGAGGCGACCTGATTCGCAACGGACTCTGGAACATCATAAAATCGGAATTGTAGCAGCTTGAGCACTGCTGCCTGTTTCGCCCGGGTTTCGCCTTGTTCTATACCTTGTTCTATACCTTGTTCTATACCTTGTTCTATACCTTGTTCTCTGAGAACATCTGCCATCGATTTTGCCATTGTTTCCACCTCCAACTCTTGGGTATGTTGACCTACTAACTTTACCAACTCTTGATGTTCATCAGCAGGCCGACGATGCAGTATCAATAAAAGCACATACTTAATAGCACGCTTCCACTGTCCAGATTGCTCGGCATCAAGCGCATTCAGATGAGACATCGCCGCTACAAGCACATCCACTAACGCTGCCTTACTTGCATGCTCCTTTTGAAGAACGGTTAGCAACCAACCAAATGGATGGTTCGTTTTCGTTAAATCCGATACTGTTGTTCTTTTGACATCTAAAAACAGGATTTCACACTTCGGAACAAATTGAGACATGCTCTGCGGAATATCCATTATCGCACTAAGCGTCAGCGGGACATTCCATGGTCGATCCCCGCTATAAAAAACTATTGGAAGAATCGGGCGCAAACGCCACGCACGCTCTGGAATAGCATTCGATACCCATTCTCGACGCTGCGCAGTCCAAATGTCCATCATATAAGACATCACACGTAAACTCATTGAAACGTCAACCCTTGATTGGTGTTCAATCAGGATATAAATAAGCAAGTCGTCTGTTTCAGTTCCACGCTTATAAGGCACCCGAAAAAGAAGATCCGCTTCTTGCTCGCGAAGGGTGTCGGCAATTAAACTCCTATTGAGTGGCGTGAGTTGACTAAAATCAATGTGATCAACGAATTCGCTGGATGCAACGATTTCTAACAACCCTTGGACGTATTCTATGTATTGCAGGAGCCATCTGGCACTTCTATCGGGAAAATGTGTGATAGAAATGTCAAAAAAACTGCGTATCTCTGTATCTTCAAGCATATTCTCTGTGCGTTATTATGGTGTGTCTTGTTAACTTGTGTTCCATGCTAAGTTTTTCGCATTCCCGTTAAGACGACTAACGGTTCATGACTCGTGACGGTAATTGAGTGATAGGTATTCGCAGGAACATCAATCCGATCGCCACTTTCTATAGACCCGTGTTCGTCAGCAACCTTCACATCTGCCGTGCCAGATAACACACAGACGACTTCATCTTGCGTGTGAATATAATCGAGGTATGCACCCCCCGGACGACCCGACCACTCGTAGGCACTGAAACCTTCGATTTCTAATTGTTGCTTTAAAGCATCAACATCCGCGTGCTGTTCTGACCAGCGTGATTTCCAATTCATGATGGACCTCCTGAGTAAAGATTTCTGTGGATATTACTTTATATTTCCATGCTCCAAACCGCTCTTAACTGAAAACTGATAACCAAAAACCAACTAAAGGGGTTCTAACCGGACTGGACACACTTTCAATTCGGCGGTGTGTGTGATAGGATCATAACCCGAACCAGTTAATAGGTTAACTGGCACATCTGCGAAACTGAAACTGGCAAAGACGGTGCCACGCGGCGAACGGTTCGTCGCTTTGACTTTGATGTTGATACTGCCGCGCGCACTACTCATTTTACACCATTCCCCATCCGCTAATTCCCACTTCTCAAGGTCTGCTGGATTGACTTCCAGTGATTCTTCCGGCAAGAGATAATCAATCCCTTGTGCCCTACCTGTCTGTGTTCGCGTGTGATAGGATTGCAAGCGTCTCCCTGTTGTGAGCCATACCGGGAAATCTTCACTAATTGTCTCGGCGGGGTCTCGGTAATGCACATTTGAGAAAATACCCCGACCGTTGACGAACGATTCCTCATGGAGCCGTGGCGTACCCGGATGTTCCTTGTGTGGCACGGGCCATTGGTATTCGCTCTTGTCAATGCGTTCCCAATCTAATCCTGCATAAATCGGTGAAACCCGACAGAGTTCGTCGAAAATCGGCTTCGGTTCGCTAAAATCAAAGCCATTAAATCCGAGGCGTTGCGCAATTTGACAAATAATCCACCAATCCGGTTTTGCCTCACCCGCTGGTGGTACTGCGGCGCGCATCCGTTGGACACGCCGCTCGGTGTTCGTGCATACGCCATCTGTTTCACCCCATGCAGTCGCTGGTAGTACAACATCGGCGAGTTCTGCGGTTTCAGTGAGAAAGATGTCAATGACAACGAGATGCTCCAGCGAACGAAGTGCATGCTCACAATGCTCTCGATCCGGGTCGGAAAGCAATGTGTTTTCGCCGTCAATGAGCATCGCATGGATACTGTCCCCACAGAGTTCTAAGGCGGTTACTTTCGTGATACCCTTCTCTAAATCAATCTCTCTGCCGTATTCCGCTTTGAACTTCGCCTGATGTTCTGGATCCGTAACGGCTTGGAAACCGGGATAGTTATTCGGCAATGCGCCACTATCACCTGCACCTTGGATGTTATTTTGTCCACGCATCGGGTTGATACCCGTTCCCTCGCGTCCGACATTGCCTGTCATCAAGGCAAGGTTGCACAGACTCTGTACATTCTCGACACCACAGATATGCTCGGTGATGCCAAGTGTGTAGTAGATAGCCCCTTTGTTCGCACTACCGTACCACATCGCCGCTGTCTCAATATCCTTTGCTGGCACACCCGTAATCGTCTCTGCCCACTCCGGTGTCCATTGGCTGATGTGTTCAAAAAACGCATCAAACCCGGTTGTACGATTTTGGATAAAATCTTCGTCAATCAAGCCTTCGCGGGCGATTACGTGTGCCATGCCAAGAAGCAACGCGGTATCCGAACCGACGCGGAGCGGCAGATAGAGATGCGACATCTCCGCCAACCCGATGCGCCTCGGATCCGCGACGATAAGTTTCGCACCACGCGCAACTGCCTTTTTCAGTCCTGTCGCTGCAACAGGATGGCATTCCGTCATATTTGTGCCGATACAGAAGATTATATCAGGCTTTTGCATATCAACGAGCGGATTGGACATCGCGCCGCGTCCGATTGTCGCTGCCAGACCGGCAACGGTCGGTGCGTGTCAGGCACGACTGCAATTGTCGATGTAGTTAGAGCCGAATCCTACGCGGATAAACTTCTGCATCAGATACGCTGCTTCACTCGGGGCGCGCCCAGAAGCGATGCCGTAGATGCTATGTCTCCCGTGTTCAGCGTTAACCTTCCGAAAACCGTCGGCAGCTTTATCAAGAGCATCTTCCCAAGTCGTTTCGTGGAGTTCACCGTCGTCGCCACGGATGAGTGGCGTTTTCAAACGGTCAGGATGTTGTACGAAATCGTAAGCAAACTGACCTTTAACACAGAGTGCACCTTGATTCGCAGGTCCGTCCATCGCGGGATGGATGCCAACGATCTTTTCATTTTTGGTTAGCACATCAACGGAACACCCGACACCGCAATACGGACAGATCGTGCGTGTTTTTTCAGGAACAGTATCGCCGACCTGATCCGCTGCACGAAGCGCTTTTTTATCGCCAAGTGCCCCAGTCGGGCAAGTCTGGATACACTGTCCACAAAACGTGCAGGCGGAATCCTTTAAGAGACCATCAAACTCCGTCGTAATCTGTGTATGAAAGCCGCGGTTCATGACGTTAATAGCGTGGTCGCCTTCCTGTTCAGCACAGACACGGACGCACCGATAACAGGAGATGCAGAGTTCATAATCTCTGAGGATAAACGGATTATCGTCATCGGTTTTATTAATACCGGATGTTGTTCCTGTTATATGGCTCCCGTTGATTTCATACTTGTCGCGCAGGGTCGCAAGTTCACCAGACGCGTAACCACGCAATGGGGACACATCAACTTCTCGGTTCTCGCTAACGACCATCTCCAGCAGCGTCTTTCGGTACGCTTCTATTGTATCGGTTGATGTACGGACGATCATCCCGGGGGTGGCTTTCGTCGTACAAGAGGCAACAGGATTTCGTGCACCTTCTAACTCAACGATACAAAGGCGACAGCCCCCGAAGGGCTCAAGCCTCGGATCATAGCAGAGCGTCGGAATCTCTTTTTGATGGCGTTGTGCGACTTCAAGAATCGTTTCATCCTCGGAGAAGGTAACTTCAACACCATCAATTTCCATTTTATCTTTCATCGCTATAAACCTCAATGTGTCGCGACCGGAGATCGCTCCTACCAAACAGGTTATTCTCCTGTACTAAAATCAATTTGTGGTACCGCTAATGTACCAGCAAGAATTTGCTGTCTCGCTGCCTCAACCTTTTGCTGTACCTCTTCAGGCACCTGAGACCTCAGTTCTGGGTTATAAGTCAAAGCGATTGCGCCGTCGGTCATCATTGTGAAGACATGGAGTTTAGATTCAAACGTTCCCGCTTTAACAGCCGTCGCCAGTTGCACGTATGCTTTCGGCGTAATCACAGCATTCGCGAGGACAGCGCGCGGGGAGACAGCACTCTGATCGCGGTTGGCACCAAAAGAATAGACAGTTTTGCCAACATCTTGCGCCATGACGACTGCTTCAAACACACCAAGTCCGGCTTCATTCGCATTATGAAAAATGAAGTCAACGCCTTCTTGTATCTGTGCAAGTGCCAGTTCTCTCGCCTTAGCGATGTTTTCCCAGTCGCCTACATAGGTGCGTTGCACAACGGCATCCGAGTTGACACTTTTCACGCCACCTTCAAACGCCATAAACGTGCTGCTGGCAGATGGCAACTCCTGTCCACCGACAATACCGATCATGTCTGTTTGTGTCATTAGACCGGCTATCATACCCAAAAGGTAGATGGCTTGTTCAAGCCGAAAAACGATCGGGGCGACATTCTCACGAACAGCACCACTTGCGCCGGCAGACGTAATGAAGATGATTTCAGGATAATCTTGCGCGACGGTTATCGCTGCCGCCTGATACTCGTAGCCGTGCCCAAAGATGAGATCATAGCCAGCCATAGCGTAGGCGCGAAAATCTGATTCCCAGTCAGCAGGGGTTAAACTCTCGACGTAGTTTATTTCCGCACCGAGTTCGGCTTCGATCGCTGTTAAGCCATCGTGCGCCAAGGCATTCCAACCTTGATCGTTAATAGAACCCGGTAGAAGCATACCGACTTTGAATATTCCGGGTTCTGGCGCGTGGATAATTTTGCTGCTATCCTGAACTCTCTCGCAACCGACTATAGACCCGATGAGCAAGAGACATACGATTAGGACTGAACGTCCAAGTTTATCTAACAAATTCCGATAAATTTGTTGTTTCACCTGAATACTTCCTTATTATTCGCTACCGCTGGCGAGGTTTGAAACTGGGGCTCCGCCCGTTACCGGGAAGGACACCAGCAGTACACAAACTGACGGTTGACGGCTATTGCGTAAGATAGGTTTGCTCCACCTTTAATTCGCCTGAGAGAATTTTGGCTTTAGCGTCCTCAACGGCTTTTTGTACTGTCTCCGGCACCTTATCCTCCAATACCGGGTTATAGACAAAAGTAAGCACTTCATCTTCTGCCATTGTGAAACGATAGGGTTGCGGTTCAAAGGTGCCTTCCTTCACAACCTTGGCGAGGTTTACAAAGACCTTGGGGGTAACAATGGCACTCGCGACTATAGTTGTAGGGGACAACTCGCTCTGATCTCGATATACTCCGAAAGTATAGACGGTCTTTCCATCGGATTGTGCCTCCATAGCAGCTTGAAAAACGCCGAGTCCTGCGACATCCGCAACCGGAAAAAGAAAGTCGCTGTCTTCATTAATGTGGGCGCGGGCGAGTTCCTTCCCTTTCCCGATGTCTGACCAATTGCCGACATACGCCCGACGCACCACGACATCCGGGTTAACGCTTTTCGCGCCCTCTTCAAACGCACTAAACATACTATTGATAGCTGAGATGTTTTGTCCACCGACAATACCGATTTTGTTTGTTTGGGTCATTGACCCGGCGATAACCCCTAACAAATAAACCGGCTCCTCAATGGCGAAAACTATCGGAGATATGTTATCGGTGACGGTGTTCCCAGTGGATGTAATAAAAACCGTTTCGGGGAAGTCTGGGGCAACTTGTTTCGCAGATTCCTGATATTCAAAGCCGTGTCCAAAAATAAGTTGATACCCATCCAGTGCGTAATCGCGAAAATGTGCTTCCTGATCTGTCGGGGTTCGACTCTCAATGTGGCTAATTTTCGCGCCTAACTCCTTTTCAATCGCTTTGAGACCATCATAAGCGAAAGCATTCCATCCACCATCGGTGATGGAAGCGGGCAGAAGTAAAGCAACCTTAAATTTTTCATGTCCCTTTGCGTAGACGTATGTATTTCCAATGAGCATGAGTCCAATTGCGAAAAGGCACAAGTATAGAACATAGGTTGCAATGCTATGCCCTGATTTACAAGCGGTATATTTCATATATAAATCCTTCTCTGTATCCGCTGGCGCGCTCAATAAACACGCCAGCAATAGACGGTTCAAGAGATAGGTTAATCTTTGTCGTCTTCCTTTTCAGTAAAATCGATTTGTGGCACTTTTAATTCGCCAGCAAGGATTTTCGATTTCGCTGCTTCAACAGCTTTTTGGACATCTTCTGGCACTTTATCCTTTAGCGTAGGACTGTATGTGAGGGTGATCGCTTCGTCTGTCAACATGTTGAAAGTATAAACCTGCGGTTTAAACTCACCGTCCTTAATAATCTTGGCAATCTGTACAAAAGCGTTCGGTGTAATCACGGCATTTGCAATCACAGTTGGGGAAATATCACTCTTGTCGCGATTCGCGCCAAAAGTGTATACCATTCTTCCCTCTTTTTTGGCAGTTTCAGATTTATTAAAAATCTCAGCCGCCTCATAGGCACCGAGTCCGGCCGCGTCAGCATTCGGAAAGATAAAGTCAACGCCTTCGTTAATCTGTGCAAGTGCGAGTTCTTTGCCCTTGCCGATGTCTTCCCAGTTCCCGACGTATACCCAAGATACCTCTGCATCAGGGTTCACACTTTTCGCACCCCCTTCAAATGCCATAAATGTGCTATTCACAGACGGAATGTTCTGTCCACCCATCACACCGAGTTTATTGGTCTTCGTCATCATACCCGCCATCATCCCTAAAAGGTAAGCAGGCTCTTCAACACGAAAGTTGACAGGCGATATGTTGTCCGTGATGGTACCGCCCGACGATGTAATGAAAATTGTCTCTGGAAAGTCAGGGGCAACCGCTTTCGCAGGGTCTTGAAACTCATACCCATGTCCAAAGACTATATTGTAACCATCAAGCGCGTAGGAACGGAATTGTTCTTCTTGATCCGACGGGGTTCGGGTCTCAGCATGACTCGTTTCCGCACCGAGCTGTTTTTCTATTGCTACGAGTCCTTCATAAGCTAAAGCGTTCCAACCCGCATCACTGATTGAACCCGGTAGTAGCATCGCAACCTTGAACTTTTCATGTCCTTTTGCGTTGAGATCTATGTCCGCAACAAGTATGAATCCGATAGCGAGAAAGCACAGAAGTAGCCCGTAGATTGCGACCCTGTTTCGTAACTTGTCCGATAACTGTTTCACGTTAAAAATTCTCCTTTATCACTGGAATGTTTGCTTTAAAGTATAACATGTTTTAGCGAAAATGTAAAGTGGTATAATTTTATCATTCACGGATTTTTTCTGAGACTTAATTGATTAGGCACCTATTTTTTAGCGCGGACATTTGCGGAATTTCCATTGACACGCTTATACAAATTGCGTATACTTTTTAGAACCATTTGTGCAGAATAACGTCGTGATAATTCAATCGACATTATTCGTCAGGGAGGCAT
>PYJC01000118.1 GCA_003635255.1 Candidatus Poribacteria bacterium
ACACCCGCCGTTGTCCCGACGCATGCCAGACACTTGCGGCGGGTCCTCGATGCTGCCGAGCAAGAGGGGGCAGACCTTGCGATTGTTGACACCGCTCCGCATTCCGAAGCCACCAGTCTTGCGGCGGCGCGTGCCACGGATGTCGTCTTAGTCCCCTGCCGTCCGACATTGTTTGACCTGCATGCCATCCGTGAAACCTTGGACATCGCTCTGCTTGCGAATACACCGGCGATTGTGATCTTAAATGCCGTGCCACCCCGCGGGCATTTCGCACAGCAAGCACGAGACGCCATCGCAACTTACGACATTCAGCCCGCGCCGTATCAACTCTCACACCGCGTCGCTTATATGCACGCCATTGTCAACGGCAGCACCGCACAGGAATATCAACCCAAGAGTAAAGCCGCTGATGAGGTCAAGCAACTCTTTGACTACCTCATGAGGGAGGTACTGACATGAATTCCCTGAAGAACACACTCACACAGGTCCAAAAAAACGAGAAATCCAGTCCATCGGAGAAACGCCTCATCGGGGGGCATTTTTCACCCCAGGTGCAGCAACAAGTTCGCATGCTCGCAGCAGCAGAAGACACGACGATACACAACCTCTTAGCCGAGGCACTCAATGACCTGTTTGAAAAACATGGGCATGCCCGGATCGCAGAATAGTCGAGAGGGGGCGATTTTCTGATAAAAGTTGCCCCATACATTTTTACGGGTGAGTATTAAATCACCGAAAAGTTCTTGCATAATAACCTCAAAAAACGTTTACCAATCACAATGAGAAGTCCTCTACTGACGGATGTTCCATACTATACCACAGCATTCAACACGTCCCTCCTTTTTTAGCAGATAAAGAACCCCCGTAATAATTTCAGCTGAGAGTCCGGGCAGACGAAGCCCCAGTTCGTCTATAATCTCCTTTCGTTGCATACCCTCTTGGTGAGATAAAACTTCAAAAACTGCTTCCTTGAGATGACATAAGGCAGTTTGAACGTCATACGTTGTTTCGTTCATTTGGGGTCTCCTTGCCGATAGGCGTATTTTTCATGGATTGACAATTAGCGTTTCAATCTCGTAATCGAGGTTCTTTTGCTTTCAAGGCGAGCAGGCGTTGGGCGGATGACACCCCGCTACTCCTAGTTTCAATCTCGTAATCGAGGTTCTTTTGCTTTCAAGCGGATATTGAGAGAAACATAGTCAGATACCTCTGTTGCATTGTTTCAATCTCGTAATCGAGGTTCTTTTGCTTTCAAGGATAGGACGCTGTGGACACCGCAGACAACGTTTGAGGAGAGTTTCAATCTCGTAATCGAGGTTCTTTTGCTTTCAAGTGTCGTTTCTTTCGTGCGTGTGATTGGGGCATGACAGTTTCAATCTCGTAATCGAGGTTCTTTTGCTTTCAAGTGAACGGTCCCCCTGCCTGGAAATCGGAGATACCGGTTTCAATCTCGTAATCGAGGTTCTTTTGCTTTCAAGGGTCGCGACTAAGCCTTGATAGTCGTAGTATTGCAAGTTTCAATCTCGTAATCGAGGTTCTTTTGCTTTCAAGTCCAGCCAGTCACCACCGAACAGGTTATCCAATACGCGGTTTCAATCTCGTAATCGAGGTTCTTTTGCTTTCAAGAGCAACAAAATCAGCAAAGACGGTCAAGAGTTAAAGAGTTTCAATCTCGTAATCGAGGTTCTTTTGCTTTCAAGCTAACAAGGAGAAAACAGCGTGATTTACCTTTTACTGTTTCAATCTCGTAATCGAGGTTCTTTTGCTTTCAAGACTGCTCACTTTCCCCCACTGCTGCACAGATAACCGCAGTTTCAATCTCGTAATCGAGGTTCTTTTGCTTTCAAGGGTTCGGACGCTACTGAAACAAGAGAAAAGCATACCGTTTCAATCTCGTAATCGAGGTTCTTTTGCTTTCAAGACTGCACGAAAATATCGCCATCCGCGCACAACGTCGTCGTTTCAATCTCGTAATCGAGGTTCTTTTGCTTTCAAGTGCAGACTGGTGGCGAAACCGGCAGAATTAACTAAACTAGTTTCAATCTCGTAATCGAGGTTCTTTTGCTTTCAAGTTGATTCTCATTTTTAGCCAGTGGTCCCATTACTCACATGTTTCAATCTCGTAATCGAGGTTCTTTTGCTTTCAAGGTAGCAGCCCAACGTTCGACGAAGGATATAGACGAAAGGTTTCAATCTCGTAATCGAGGTTCTTTTGCTTTCAAGCTTCAGTTACCGATCGTTTGTTGTAACGATGCTGAAGAACTCGTGAAGTTTCAATCTCGTAATCGAGGTTCTTTTGCTTTCAAGATTCTTGAGTTGTGGCAGCCCTTGCGATTTGATAATGTTTCAATCTCGTAATCGAGGTTCTTTTGCTTTCAAGCTTACGTGTTCGGATTGGTGGATTCTCTACGGACAGTTTCAATCTCGTAATCGAGGTTCTTTTGCTTTCAAGAAGGTGATGTAGCCATCAACGAGATCGCCAGCGTCGTAAGCGTTTCAATCTCGTAATCGAGGTTCTTTTGCTTTCAAGGACGCTTGAGAATATCAGGCATCAGAGTGTATTAGGGTTTCAATCTCGTAATCGAGGTTCTTTTGCTTTCAAGTTCATTGTGCCGTCGATGCAGATTGTAGAGTTCTTCAAGTTTCAATCTCGTAATCGAGGTTCTTTTGCTTTCAAGCCACGCCTCTTTTTCGCCATAAGCCTCACATCTGCCCGTTTCAATCTCGTAATCGAGGTTCTTTTGCTTTCAAGGGTGTCAATGCTGCACCCGGATTCGATCCAGAGGCATGTTTCAATCTCGTAATCGAGGTTCTTTTGCTTTCAAGGCTCAATGCGTGTGTTGTAGACCTTTCCGACGATTTGTTTCAATCTCGTAATCGAGGTTCTTTTGCTTTCAAGTCAATCTGTCCCGTGAGTATATCAAAGCGAGACTGCCAAGTTTCAATCTCGTAATCGAGGTTCTTTTGCTTTCAAGTTCGTCGTCGCGTTGCTCGAGGCACCGACAAACGAGTTTCAATCTCGTAATCGAGGTTCTTTTGCTTTCAAGTCCAATGAGATAACACGCCAGAGATCCGCAATTGCCCGTTTCAATCTCGTAATCGAGGTTCTTTTGCTTTCAAGACTCGCGTAGGTGGTTGCTGATGGTGTGTCGAAACGCTGTTTCAATCTCGTAATCGAGGTTCTTTTGCTTTCAAGTTCGTGTTGGCACCGAACGAAACGCTCCTGAACAACTAGTTTCAATCTCGTAATCGAGGTTCTTTTGCTTTCAAGCAGCGATTTCCTCACCTGCTGCGATCGCATGTTGGAGTTTCAATCTCGTAA
The DNA here is from genome assembly GCA_003635255.1 of Candidatus Poribacteria bacterium. Taxonomy (GTDB): domain Bacteria; phylum Poribacteria; class WGA-4E; order WGA-4E; family WGA-3G; genus WGA-3G. The sequence continues at coordinate 3,323 of PYJC01000118.1, forward strand.
TCGAGGTTCTTTTGCTTTCAAGCGGAGATCGAACGCGGGTATCACCGGTGGCTACAAGTTTCAATCTCGTAATCGAGGTTCTTTTGCTTTCAAGTCAAAGGAGATTATCAATGTTTCGTCCAAACGAGGTTTCAATCTCGTAATCGAGGTTCTTTTGCTTTCAAGTGGATAATATGTGGATAACTCCCACGAACCCACGCCACGTTTCAATCTCGTAATCGAGGTTCTTTTGCTTTCAAGTACTCGTGAAGCACCAGCTCAGGCGGACCCGGTATCTCGTTTCAATCTCGTAATCGAGGTTCTTTTGCTTTCAAGTTCCCTCGTTAGTCCGTGAGATCATCGGAAAACAGACGGTTTCAATCTCGTAATCGAGGTTCTTTTGCTTTCAAGTCCAAACCGAACTTCGGACGGCTATTCAGGCATATCGTTTCAATCTCGTAATCGAGGTTCTTTTGCTTTCAAGGCCCCGCGGAGGGGACTTACTCTATCATTGGGCTTTAATGTTTCAATCTCGTAATCGAGGTTCTTTTGCTTTCAAGCAACGGAATTTTGAGGGGAAAAAATGGCATACCACGGCAGTTTCAATCTCGTAATCGAGGTTCTTTTGCTTTCAAGCTGGGGAGATGAAACCGACACAGCCCAGGAAAGCAACCCGTTTCAATCTCGTAATCGAGGTTCTTTTGCTTTCAAGTACAAATATGTATCCGATAATCAAAGTCAGTAGGTGTTTCAATCTCGTAATCGAGGTTCTTTTGCTTTCAAGTGGTCAAATCTGGTATGATAACACCTGAAGATGCTATTGAGTTTCAATCTCGTAATCGAGGTTCTTTTGCTTTCAAGACCGAGAGACAGCCGTTGCCGAATACAAGAAACAGTATAGTTTCAATCTCGTAATCGAGGTTCTTTTGCTTTCAAGGATTGATCCTCAGTACCCTAACACAGCAACGACCGGTTTCAATCTCGTAATCGAGGTTCTTTTGCTTTCAAGGGTGCCTCTCCGGAGGACTTACTGTGTCTGCTTTGACTTGTGGCAATTCCGCGAGCGACGGTTTTTGGGATTTGCGGAGATGATGGAAGTATACGACGAACTGTTTCAAAGTAGGTGTCATAAAGATTTTCACTTCTCTGTGAGGGTCAAAGGTTTTCCGATCCGCTTCCGCTCACAGAACTTAGTTTAGACGATATAAGATCGTTCATCAAGTCCTTTTTTTAGACCTATTCGGTCAATATGCTGTTCACACGCAGCACAGAGATGGTAAAATGTAATGGTATCTTCACTGAAATCGATGACCTTCTCCAATCGGCTTTGCAAGCGTAATAGAGCACGCCGATCTGTGTTACATTCAAAAACGCTATATTGGGTGCGAGTGCCAAAGTCTTTGAGAATTTTAGCAACTCTGTTGCGGCGTTTATCATCAGTAATATCATAAGCAACCGTGTAATGCATTGACAACTCCTATCAAAGCCGCTACCCTTGCCTATCGGACTGTCAAGGGTGTATATTGATCAATCTCGTTGGTTAGATATTTCGCTAAAAGACGCACTTGTAATTCCATTGCCCGCCGAAATGTAAGTTTATATTTAAACACAGGGTGTGTGATCGTCTCATTCTTTCTCCCCTCATAAGCAGCGTAGAATACTTTCCGACAACGCTCTTTGAGATACCATCCACCATGAGATTGTGTGAAGTCGTCAGGCTTAATACGCCTGTTATTGATTAAGGTAATGACAACAGAATCGGCGATGACCGGTCGGAACTCCTCCATCAAATCAAGTGCGAGGCAGGGTTTGCCATACTTGAGCTGGTGAAAGAAACCGATGTAAGGATCTAACCCAACTGTCTGAATTGCGGACATAAGATCGGCTGTGAGTAATGAATAAGCGAAACTCAAGAGTGCGTTGGTTGCGTCGGCAGGTGGACGACGACTCCGCCGATGGAAATCAAATTCCACTCTCGACTTGATCATAAAGTTGAATGCGCTGAAATATGCGGCGGAAGCGTTGCCTTCTATACCCAATAATTCTGAGAGTTCTGTCGCTTCAGGGATACGTTTTTCCATTGCTTTGATGGCTTGAATGTTCGCGTACAAAGGTTTCAATTCGGGGTTTTCGTTATCGGGTGCCTGCCATTTGCGGCGTTGGAGCATCGTTCGCATGTTCACGACTTTCCCGTGTACAAATGCCTTTGATAACTCAAGACAGGCATCTCGACGACTTGCGATGCTATGTTGTGCAGATCGTAAGAGCGAATTCCGAGAGACTTGGGGTGTCAATGCGCCGTGATACCGTCCGTAGGCGGAGAGAAACACAACAGGGATGCCTTCGTGTAAGAGTGTCTGCATCGCGGGTGTGGTGAGGTTGACGTTGCCGGAGACGACGACTTGTCCGAGATGGATGAGGGGTATATCTCGTAAGACCTCGTTTTCTTTCACGACAAGGAGGCGTTCGCCTGTCTTTTTGATTGCACAGCCCGATTCGTCAACGTATAGCACATTATCGATGCCGAGTGCGGGTTTGATGCGTTTGGGACGTTGGTCTAATTCGTGAAGATAGGCGACCTCATCGGGGAGGCAGATGGATCGGACGCTGCAGCCATTGCACCGGTTGTCGTGGATCGGTTTGGGAATCTTTCGGGAATCTAAGAGTGAACGTGCCTTGGTTACGTACTGGAGCGTTGTCTCGCGGAGTTCCTTGTCAAAGGGAACCTTCCGCCGCCTCTTAGAACCGATATAGAAGATATAGCCGTGTGGAATAGAAACACCAGTTTTCTCCTCTAACAATAACCCCTGCAAACAGAGTTGCACCTGATCGTTCAACCAATTCCCTGTGCCTGCCTTTTTGAATTCAACCGGATACGGAATGCCAGTTTTCTCCTCAACGAGATCAGTGTAGCCGGAGACACCTAAAGCATCAGAAGCGAGGTATTGACGGCGAGAGATGGTTTTGTCTCCTTTTTTCCGATCTGTTACGGCTGTGTGGACGTGTTCGTGTTTGATTTTGCCTTCCTCAACGTGATCGTTGACGACTTGATGCCCCTCAACGGACTCGTAATAGAACCGCCGGGGACAGAAGACGTACGTGTTTATCTGTGAAAGTGGAATGTAATTCTCAGACATACTAACCCCTCCTTTTATCAATTCTTCTCGTCTGTCCCATTCCCATTGTTGTCTTGTAGCCTGTGCCGCAGTAGAATGCAAAATCTGCTAAACAGTTTGCTGCGCGGAGTAGTTGCTCATCAAGCACGCTTTCCTGTTGAAAATCAAAGGTGCATGTGCCGACCCATCCGATTTCAGTGTGTTTGCCGAAATTGAGAGCTTGGGTACGGGTCTGGGTGTGCGAGACGCGGGCGTGTTGCGTAATAAAAGCGAGGAGTTCGTCTCTGTCAAATTGGAGTGGTGTGAAGGCATTCCATTTGTTGATCCAACTCTGATAACAGCGCACGGGATCAACTTGTGTGTGGTTGTAACGTTTCTGTCCACGTGGGGTCAAGGTGCGGAAGGCTGTTGGTGAATGGAACTTGAGATGAATGTGGGTCGCGACGTTCGCGGATTCGACGAGATCGGCGTAGGTCTCGCTTTTGCCCCAGCTGCGTTCCTCTGTGGCGTGTGAAACCATCTGTCTCACCTGAAAGACTGCCGCTCCCAACTGGATAGGGGGCATTGTGAGCGTCAAGAAGGCTTTCCCGAAGTGTTGAAACAACGCGTCATCCAAGAACGTGAATCGGAGTTTGCACTCGGTGCCTGCTCTAATGTGACAAAGATGACCGCGCTTCTCCATCTTCGCTATGAGTGGTGAGACGGTAAAAGGTTTTTGTGCCGCGTGGGCGTGAACGGCTTCTGCGATCTCTGGGGTGCTTTCCTTAAGGATAGAGAGGAACGCTGCGTGAGCGTGGTGTCCCATCGTTGGGCGGAGTGTGACATCAGTTTCGGGTATAAGTGAGATGTGTGTGCTGATGGGCATGGGGGGTCTCCTTAATCAATGTCAAAAAGGGACAACTGTTCACTCCCTTGTGGAGGAGGTTCAAGTGGAAGTTGTATTTCATCTTCCGACTGTGGTTTCTCAAAATCCTTTAGATAATGCAACCGGATTTCTTTAGGCTCGTTGTTCTCATCGGTTGTGTGATAAACAAAATTTCGTCGGTACCCGCGAGTGCCGCGGTCTTCAAAGACTTTGGGCGGTTCAACATAGCCTAACTCTTCAGAAAAGTAACATTCAGGCACCTGAACAAAAAGGTCTTTAAAATAGATACTTCCATCCCACTTAAGCAGTTCAAACTTGAATGTTTGGGAACGGTCATCATAAAACCGATGATATACCTTAAAATTCGTGTTCACAGATTCATCTCCATCCTTCCAAGCGATACAACTTCGGATAGACACACTTACAGCGTTTTCCGGTTGATGCTTTGCTTCTTCTTCAGGGACCTTGGTTGTAAGCGTGACTGAGGGTTCAAAACTCCGTGTAATCACAAGTCCTCTATCATGCAAAGGTTTGTTCTCCAGTCGAGCATTGTAGACGTATTCATATAACATATCAAAAAGCACTTCCGCCCTATAGTCGGAATGCGGTTCGTATTCCATGAGTCCGAGGATGTCGCCCGGGTTGAAGTTGCCTCCACTCTGTTGCTGTAATTTCTCAAGATATTTTTCTGCTTTATCTTCAGAAAGGATAGAGAGAAAAGACGGAATTTTGTTACCCACAATGACGATTTCAGCGTTAGGAATCTGCCCTTTGCGATTGCACCGTCCAGCGCGTTGGATAAGTGAATCAGGATTGCACAATTCCGTGATAAGCAGATCCGCGTTAAGGTCACATCCTACCTCAATAGCACTCGTTGTGAAAAGCAGGTATCCTTTATTTGCATCGTCAAGTTCTTTTAGTATACTATAAACCTTCCTGCGCTGCGGGTTAGAGAGTCTACCGTGGTAAAGAAAAATGTTCTCACCGTTACCCCGCGCTTTCATATCCTTGTAGACCTGAACAAGGTCTTTAATTGCCTCAATAGTGACAATAATCCGTTTACCTTCTTCGTATGGTTTTGAAACACAAGCCTGTATTTTGTCCGTAACTTCTTTTTGCGTTTTTGCAGCAATGTGCGTAATTGTTTTATTAGGATGATGCCTTTCTTGCTCCTGTTTCTGCCAATTTTCCAAATTCAGTTTATTTTCACCTGTAATATAGTCAACGGTGTCCAAGAAATGTAGTTCTTTTTGGTATGTATCAGGCATAGTCGCAGTCATGACAACCATATTCAGGTTGGCAGTGTATAGTGCTTTGATAAGACGTTGAAAATTGACAAACGCAACCTGATCGTAGGCATGCGCTTCATCAAAACAGAAAAGATGACCTTGGCTGTGATGAATTCGGAACGGAAAAATATAAGATTTATTCGGTTCACCAAATCCGAAAAATCGGTACAGGAATTTGTCAAACGTTGTAAGGATAACATCACCATCGTAGAGATGACGTCTCCCCTTTGGTAGTACTTCGCCATCCTTGAAAACAGTGCGAACAGACTCCGCGCCAGTGTCAATAACAAGGGCATAAGACTTACCCATCTTTTTGGATGCACACTGTAGGTACTTTTTACATCGCTCAATCTGATCATCAACGAGGCTGCGTGAAGGAAAGATGAGGAAAAGTCGGCGACAGGACTCAAGACTTGGAATGAGAACAGCTTCTGTTTTCCCGCTCCCTGTGGGGGCTTTGAGCAGAAGTGCGGGATTTTTGCCTTCTGTCGCGATGTGAGTGAAAAGATCTTCTTGCATTGGATTCGGTGTGAAATCTTCACCCGCAAATTGTTGATACGCAGTTAATGCGGTTTGCATAAAATCATCTCCTTTGACTGATGTTCGGCATGTTTCGGAGGGTGTTCGAGCATCTCCTTTAACTTCCTCAACCGCTGTGATGGATTTTTCACCTTCAAATCGGCTTCGATTTCCTTGCGTTCTTTGTCTCTAATTTCCCATTTGTAGTATTTCATCGGTAAAATAATGTCTGAGTCCGTAACAAAAGGATCAAACGGTTCAATCTCAATTTTACCGTCTTTTCTCATTCGAGAGTGGAAATCCATGAACACACGCGGTTGAGGCTCGCCAGTGAACGCGTAAGTTTCGATCTCTGCCTCGATCTGGTCGCACATTTCCAATGTGTACAGATCTATCGGAAAGTTATCAGCAAACTTGGCATACTTTCCATCATGTTCATTTTTTAACTCTGCTATTGCTTTTGCAATGCCTTCCACCGAGAACTCGTGATGGAGTCGAATAAGTAATTCAACATATCGATTGTCATCAGAAACTCTAAAACGGTGTCCGGCAAAGGAATAACCGAGAGATTTTCGCTCGTTTTCCTTCCAACTTCGATAGGTTACGCGAAAGGTCTCCGGCTTTGCATCATCATGTTTTTCGGCGGCGCGTATCAACCAATCGCGAGTTTTACTGCAATCAATTCTGAAGTATTTAGGGTCAAATCGGTTAACTAACTGCACTACATTCCCAACGTGGCTGCCCAATGTAAGGACAGTCACCTTTTCTATATCAGGTCCGCTATCAGGCTTAAAGAAAACCCGTCCTACCTTCACAATATCCATTACATTAACCATCTGACTCTCCCTCCCACAATTCATCAATGAAGGGCTTGGGAAGATGAATATTCCCATCGGTATAATAATCAAGCTCAATCGCACCGTGAACCTCTCCAGCGACAAATGGGATAAACCCTTCAATGGAACTCGGTTGTGGGTGTGCAAGATTGGTGTGTTCGGAGGCACCGATTCCCCAAGCATAACGGTATAGTGGGAAAGCTTCACATGGCACGCCGATGAGTGCTACACCGGGCAGGAGCGTATCGGGTCTTGCTTTAACTTGCTCCAAAGTGAGCTGCGTAGGTCCACAAATTTGATCTACAAAAGCGTATCCCTCTTTTCCGATTTTACAGCCGAAGTTTTTAACCGTTTTTAATTCCCTTAGTAGCTTCTCATCTTCTGCAACCACATAACCGATGAGTTGCTCAGCGAAAAGGTATTCCCACGTATGGAGTTGGTAGACTTCCGTCCTGGATTGGTGTCGAACGATTCGCGAGAAGGCGTTATGCTTGAAAGATCTGATTCCTTGACGCTTTGTTGTATGAATTCGATGCTGGTTCTCTTTTGGATATGCCCCAAGGGTACAAAGTTGGGGTGGCAAGGCGTAGTAATCAGGATCTTTGACGGCAGTTTCCGGTAGATGTCCAGTTTCCAGCATCTTCAATCGACGTAAAAATCCGGACATTGTTGTTGGTGGTAGAAACGGGTACGTACTGATGTGCAAGATGGATGATGGCATCCGTCGAAATGTTAACCCTGATGTCGGTTTAATCACCAATTTCAGCATCCACATTGAGTTCTCCCTTTTCAAACTTAATTAGATACTCTGATAACTTGGCAATAGCGGCATCCCCGATGTATCGGTGAAAATTCCCATCTGCTAATTCGTTGGCAGCTTCTTTTTTCCTGCCTGCTACAGAAAAAGCAGCCGCTTTAAACTGTTTTTTCGCTTTTTCAACGTCTTTAATAGTCGGTGAAACGACAGGTCGCTTGCCGAGCGGGGCAAGGTACCGATCAACAACAATCCACGGTTCATCAACATCTTCTTTAATAAGCGGAGCGTCATAAATCTTAACTCCCTTCGGATTACCTGCCCCTAACCGTGCCAATGCGCCCATAAAGGCATAAGCGACAGCTGAAAATTCTCTCTCTGTCATGCTTAAGCAGTGGTTATAGACAGGGTAGAGAAGTCCTGGTTGATTGTATTCTCGTTTAAAAGGAGTCGGTGTTGGTTCCTTTCCCGGATCTTTCGTTAACATCGAAGGATGCATTGCACGTTGCTTCTCCTCAGGGCCCAATTCCTGAATAGCGACACCGCCGCTATGGGTAAGGCGTCCGATGAGGGTCGTTTCAGGACGCTTCTCCGGTTTTCCTTTAGGTTCAGTTTCAATATCAATTGGACTTGTAATGAGACCTCCAAAGACACGACAGATAGGGCATTTTGCTTGACTGCACGTGTGTGGGATGCCACAGTTCAAGGTATCCCCTAACAACTCATTTCCGGTCGGTGCCCAAATCAAGGCGCGGCGTTCGACACCACGGCGTTTTGTTGGGGAGAGATAACATTTTTCAAGTTCATCATCTCCATTGGTTTCTTCATCGTTACCGGGCAACGGAATAATAACCGTTTCGACTATGTTGACATTCACCTGCGTTTCGTGTCCGAAAAAGAGTTCTTGACTACCTTCAAGGATTGCGTAAATGTCAAAGTGAAAGCGCGGTTCGTCCGAATAATTCTCAAGTCCAGATTTCACGTTAATTGCCATTTTGGTTAATCTCCTTTCTGATTGAATAGGGAGGCGAACTTCGCGTGAAGGTTTAGTTTGAGTTGATAAGATAACTTCCTCTGCTGTGCCTTCTTGTAGTACTTCTGCGATATGGCAGCGTAGGCATTGAGAATATCGTCAAAAAAGATAGTGAGTGACTCTTGCCCTTTGTCGGTGCGTCCTTCGCGGTCGGATAAATCCAACTTGAGCGTGTCTTCCAACAGCCGCTTCGCCTGCGCGTAACAGAAATAATTGTCATCGTTGCAGTACATCGTAGCACGTGTACCGGGAAGAACATCAGCGGCTTCGTAGTTGAAAAAACTCGGATTTACAACTTTCTCAATGAGTTTTTTCACTTCGCGCTGAACCGTGTCAACGTTCTCTTTTCCTCTTAGCTCACCGCGGACATAGTCACAATAAGCATAGGTCAACCCTGTGAGGGCTGCGACATGACGGTAAAATTCTGCTTGTTTCATCATCTGTTTATCTCCATTTGAGGATTTTTCGAGTAATTCACAGTGTTTTTCACGGAGTTCCTCAAGACCCCGCTTCTCACTATATGACCAATCGCCGAGCTGTTTCGCTTCCGTAGGTTTTGCTGTCGCAAGCCTATGGATAGCTGAGATCACTTCATCTTTCTGAATGAGGCGGATCGCTTGATTGAGCGGAGCGTTTAACCTGTTCTTATTCTTATGATCTTTCAAAGTAATACGGGATAAAAAACTCTCAGAGAGATGACTGAGCCAGACTATATGTCGAGTTTCCAATTGTATTTCTGATTCATCAACAAAGAGGGTAAAGTACATATTGTTGAGTGCTTCAACTGGAAGTATTTGGGCAATACGCCAGAGTGCGTATTGTTTGACCCCAATTTCTTTTGATACGAAAATTAAGCCTCCATGCTTGTCGATAAATTCGGGACAATTAATTAGTAAATACCGCCCAGCAATTAGGTTCAATTCACCGAGAGTTAACATCCGGAGGTATTTTTCAATGGACAATGAATGACTGTCTTCATCAGTGGATAACTGAACGATAATAGTTCCTGTTACCAGTTTAATTGGTGAAGCAAAGGCAACTGTTAAGCAGTCCGGACAAACCGAAGGGCGTTCCTCTCCGGTTCCAGACTGTAACCTTTGAGAAGGAGCATAAAACACAAAACTATTGGCACTTAAGTTGCCCTTAAAATTTTGCTTCCTCTCGTTTGGAGAAAACGAATTACCACAACCATAACAATATGTTTGACGTTTACCTACAATTCTGTCTCCAGCTTCACGTGTAGACGCTCTTTTTATTTTATCAAGCGGAGCAATCGGACAAGTTAAGATGTGTAAAGGCTCAACCATAATATCACGAATTTGTTGTTCGGCTTTCGCGTTTCTGACTTGTGATGAACCTAAAGTATTGAATTGCCGTGATAATTTTTCGGCTCTATCAAAACTTAACTTTAGATCCTGATGTTGTAATTGTTCATGTAATTTGGACAGGATCTGTGTCATATCTTCCCGCTTTTTCGTCCTTCGGTTATCTGTATCAGGTTCACCCCTCTTGTCAGGTTTCAGAACTCTCCGCCGAAGCGTCGCTATGTAAAAAGCAGCTTGCCAACGACGCATATCTTCCGTCACCGATGGGAAGCGAACATAACCTAAAATTCCGCCTTTTCTGTTAGACAACCTCCAATTATTCACGAACAGCGTAAAAGACTTATACAACTCCTCTGCTGAATAGACAAATTCAAGGAATCGTTGCCATTCATCTATGAGTTGAAAATCTATATCTGGAACAAATAAGACGTACGCCAGTTGGTTTTCAGAAAGGCGAATAGCATATTTTTTCCTCTGTAGAAATCCCATGAATCGTTCAATCAAACTGTCATACGCTATCTTAATCTGCGTTTCTTGCGGAAGAACAGTTCGATAATAACTATAAATTGCGCCAATGGGTTCCTCCATGAATTGGACACGCCCGTTTTTACCTACACCGAGTTTTTCAATCGGATCTGACGATGGTTCCGTCTCCGGGGGCAGACTCCTGATATGATGTTCCGCAGCTCGGATTGTCCGTAAGGCATTCATATCGTCCCACCAATGTTTAAGTCGGTCATATTTCCCCTCACGGTGCATCCGATGAACGAATGCCTCAAAGACCGCGGCAGCGTCACTCAGGTTTGTCGCCGCAAAATAAGCGGCTAAAATCTTGTCTTTCTGTCGGTTATCTATGATCATCTTGGATCCTCCTCTTCATTAAGTATATCACGCGATCAGTCACACAAACCCGCGCCTCATGAAAGAAACTTGAAATTTAATTTTCCTGATACACCTCTACCATCGCCTGCGCTGTCCGAGCGACCCATCTCTGCAATGCTTTGGGTCTCATCACCTTTGCTTCATGCCCCCATTGGAGAACCCACCAACCGATCTCTCGCCAACCGGCGACTGTGACCTCAAAGCGAAGGATACCCTTAGCCGTTTCTTGTATCCGTTGTGTTGGATGCCAATTCACTTCGCGAATCAGTGGGGCAATGCGCTTGGCAAAGAAAATAACAACGCGCGTATCGGATCCGAGCATGACATCCCAACTTTTATCAAGGTATCGCTGCACAGAGAAATCGGCAGGGATCTCATAGCCCAACTGCGTGATTGAGAGAGAATCAATGCGGTTGATACGGAAGGTCAGAACTCGGTTAAAGGTTTCGGAGCGACCAATAACATACCAAGCATGTCTGCGAAACAGCACCGCGTAGGGTGAAAGCCTATGACGAACCGTCTGTTCACTGCTAAAAGAATTGTATTCTATAGCAACGCTGCGCCGTTGACGAATGGCTTGGTATAGATGCTCTTTATGGGGATGTGTTTCGTCAGTTTCACTCATCTGCAGATGTGGCACTTCAATCTGTGGCGTGATCTGATTCAAGATGTTGCGTGCTTGCTTCGGTAACACAGCGGCAATCTTAGAGATTGCTTGATTCATCACCTCGCCTGTTTGTTTGCTTTCCGCAGCCTGATAAAAATTCGCTGCTGTAATGAGGGCGAGTGCCTCTTTAAAGTCCAGGTTGAGGGCAGGCAGGAAAAAGTCTGAGATCATCTCATATCCCTGTTTACCGCGTGGAACGATCCTTATTCCCATTTCACATAACAGATTAATATCACGCTGGATGGTCGCCTTATTGACCTCAAATCGCTCTGCTAATCGAGGTCGCGTCCATTTACGCGGTTCAGCGTGAATCAGGGAGGCAACTTGGATGATGCGTGCCATCTGATAGGTTCGGTACATAATTCCAGCCTGCCAAAATATTTCGCGGGCAGAGTCGTCGTGATCCGCAGCGCATTCGAGAACGCGTCATTTACGTTACGGATGTCTTTCAGCGATGTGTCCTGTATCCTGTAACCCTCCGGCGTGTTTCTCACGGCTTGACGATCCGCTGTTCTTTAAGCGTTTCGATTTCTTCAGTGAGCGTTTGAAGCTGCTTTTCGAGTGCCTGATCTTTTCGGCTGCGCCAGGCGATGACGACCTGTGGAAGCCCCACAGCGACGACAATAATGACCATGAGCCATGTCATCATTTTCTCTATACCGCTGAGGCGTCCACTTAGCGAGGCAACATCCGTCTTTAGCGAGCCAATATCGGCTTTTATAGAAACGATGTCGGCTTTCAGGGGCGTGAGTTCTCTGCTGACTTCATCTTTGACGATCAAGCGGATCTTGTCAAGGTCGGCATCGGTCAACTCACCAAGAGCTGGCAAAGCGATGACTGAAAAGAGTATTGAGAGGGTAAGGATCGTTTTCATGGCAGGTTCCAGTGCCCGTTTGATTTATCCCCCTGCTATGGTGCTTACTGTTACCCACAAGTATAGGTGGTAAGGTAAAGTCTATTGAGTTTTTCTTGTGTGGGGTGGTCCCCCT
>PYJC01000119.1:0-2468 GCA_003635255.1 Candidatus Poribacteria bacterium
AAGTTTATCACCATCGTTTGTGACAGCTACATGTATCCAAGTGTCAGCTTCAAAGAGACCGGGATCAGTCTCACAGAGATCTCCCCATGACCATTCGCCATCGATTCGTCCGCGCCAAGAGATGACTCCTGCGTCTTCAATAATGAATAAGGTGTTATGGCCGCCTTCCAGCGGGTAACTCCGCCAAACGTGTCCGTAAGCAGTTCCAGTTTTCGGATAAACCCAAACAGATAGTGTAAATGGGTCCGCTTTGAAAAAGTCGCCGTGGAGTGAGTCAGAGGCATACATTTGGACATAGGACCCATTATTGAGTGCTATCGCATCTCCAAATTTGCCTTCAACATAGTTGATTGTGCCTATTACTCGACCGTGGTTGCCATTTCCAGAGGTATCGTCCGAGTTCCTGTCAAAGGGGTAGTATGCCACTAAATCTGGGACAGCGTTGACATCCGCATCTATCTCTTGACTCTCATCTTGAGAATCTTGGACAGACAGACTGTCACCATCATTGAGAAATGTAGCATCCTTTTTGCTAAACACAAAATCCTCAAGTGTCATTACACCGGGTTTAACATGCAACGGGCTATACATCACATCCACCTTACCCACAATTAATCGTTTTACAGAATGCCCTAAACTAAAAGCATGCCCAATTTCATGTGCAGCGAGCGGCAAGATAATCCTCGGAACTCCTGTAGGGATTATCACCAAATTATTACAATATATGATCTTCTGCCCTGGTGCCTTCGGACACAATGTTCGTGACAACCCCGAGACTCCATCAATATGTTCGGATCCACCAAAAAACACAACATAAATTTGATTATCGAAACCCCTTTGAATCATATCAGATTCATTTATGATCCTCTCATGTAAACGCTCGCCAAGTTTTCCAGAATACTCGCTGAGTTTTCTTTTGCCTTCAACAACCTCTATGTCTTTGAAATCAAAGGTCTTTTCACCAAAGCCGTGTCTATTCATTTCAGACGCAAAGAAGGACTGAACATCTACCATCACATCACGAAGTGAATCGATCTCTTCTTGACTCGGCGTTTGGACATCTGACGGCTTGAAATAGATTACTTCAATCGGCGGTTCTGCGGACAATTCACTCACAACTGCAAACCCCAACAAAAACAGCAAACATAACAGAAATTTTCTAAGATACATCTTTCCCCTCATCAAAAAAAATCTAAACCTGCTTCCAGAAACCCGGCAGTACATTTTTCTCAATTTGCCTAAGTCCTATCTAACATATTCCGCTTGTGGCAATAGGTCAAGGAATCTTCCGTAGCACCGTATTGCTCAACAAAATCTCGATTCCCAACAATAACACTGCAGGTATCAAAAAATATCCCATCAACTCTTTCCGAACGATAGCGTTAATTACTTTGAACTGCGTTTTTTCAAAACGATCAATTTCTGCGTAGATCTGTTTTAGGGATTGTGTATCCGTCGCGCGAAAATAGCGTCCTCCTGTCGTCCGGGCGATCTGCTTTAGAGTGTCCTCGTCAAGATAGGTGAGCACTTCGCGGTATCGTTTGCCGAATGTTATGTCTGCATAAGGGATACGCGCGCCGCCCGATTTCCCCATGCCAATGGTGTAAACCTTAATCCCGTCAGCGTGTGCCAGCGCTGCTGCTGCCCCTGGATTGATGCTGCCAGCATTGTTTTCACCATCGGTCAACAGAATAACAATCTTCGTTTTTGATTCCGAGGCGCGTAAGCGTTGGGTAGCAGTCGTGAGTGCTTCACCGATAGCAGTGCCGTCCTCCAGTTGTCCAAGTTTTACATCGCTGAGCAGTTCTACCAGGACTGGGTAATCTAATGTGAGGGGACAGAGCGTGAAACTTTCACCAGCAAAAACAACTAAACCGATACGATCATTTTCGCGATGCGTCAGGAAATCGTTGACAACCGATTTGGCGGTTTGGATGCGATTTGCGCCCTCAAAATCCTCTGCTCGCATACTCTCCGAAATGTCGAGGACTAAGAGAATATCAATCCCCTTCGCTGACTGATGTTCACGGCTTTGAGAGAGTTGTGGACGGGCGAGGGTGATAACGAGAAGTACAAGGACGACGCATCTCAGGATTCTCAGTATGGGTAATGCCCTAATCGAGAGGGTTTGTCGCATCTGCTGAACACTTGCTGCAAAACTGTGGTTAAAATCAGAAAAACGCACAACCGGTGTGATCGTCCTTTTCTGCAGCCAGCGAGAAGCAATTAGCAGCAGCGGTACTGCGATCAGTAGAATCAAGAAAAGCGGAGATGCCAGTTGCATACTACACCCTTTCTGACCGAGATCCCCACTCAGTGCTGGAGAACGGGGAGCTGTTTCGACGCGTATCTTGTGGTCTCATCATATTGAGACCACTTAGGAGACAGACCCCAATGCCGATAGTGTTGATAATTAGAAACGTTATCCAATCAATATATGGCAAGGCTGTCGCCATAAAGTACAAAAG
>PYJC01000119.1:2488-2688 GCA_003635255.1 Candidatus Poribacteria bacterium
AGATAGCCCTAACAACATGAACGGAACACCAACAATTGAAAAGGTCAGCAGCGCAAGCGTCAACGGAATTACAACTAACATCAGAATACTAAAGAGTACACTCCCAATCGGTTGATTCGTTAATAGTGCACTTACCGCATTTATCGGTCTCGGAAATAGGGTTACCACCAGTAAGTACATAATGAGGAAAAGTCCAAATT
>PYJC01000119.1:2711-17618 GCA_003635255.1 Candidatus Poribacteria bacterium
ACGAGTTTCACTGCAGCAGGCACCATCTGCCAGCGATTGCTCACTTGAAAGTCTGCTACACCCTCCATATTTCCTGTAACCTCTCCACCAATAAGGTGCAGTGTTCCGTTCACCTGCGCGCCTGATACGAGTTCGACATTTCCACCAAGGACCAACACATTTCCGGTGACGCTTCCCTGTAATCTCACATCACCGGCAATCATGACAAGGGTTGTTAATACTTCGTCTGATGCCAATTCATAATCGTTAACAACCTTGAAGACTCGCCGCGTCTTTTCCCACTGTACATCTGTCTCTTCGGCGGTTTCGCCGTTCTCCGAATTGGCAGTTTCAGTTTGCTGAGATAGCTTGTTAGGGACCTCTTCCAAAGTCGGTTCTGCGTCTACGGGATCAGCACGCTCTACAGAATTGTCTTCTGGTATCAGATGCTCTGACTCGGTTTTCGTCTGCAAATCTGCTGCTTGCTCTGTTAAACCCTGCGCGACGAAAACGCCGTTCGCGAGATTTTCATGTCTGAAATCGGGGTGTAGTTGCCGGTTATCGCTTTGCTGATTTCCTAATGCTACAGACTGCCCCAAAAAAGGCAGCACGCCAAGGTTGAAAAATAAAAAAATAAATCCTATTGCCTTCATGTTTTCCTACACTTTGCGTTGAAATATATGAAGATATTGTAGACGAAATTTCCTATGATGTCAACGCTTTTTCTAAATTACCCGAAGATCATCTAATTTTACGGATTGGAGCCCCAATGCTTTAGCTTTGGGCGGAAAATCCGCCCTCACTCATGAATTAGACCAAACGCCTATCAAAAACATTTGAGATTTGGTCTGAAATGTGATATAATGATAGTATCGCGTTGGTAGACATACGAAGCATTGTCGCTTGACGATGTGTCTGCCTACCCACTTCGTAGGGGTTAAAGTCGTGATACGTGAAATCCTATGAAAAAGCGAAAAAAGAAGAAGCAGAACCGCAGAACGTATAAATATCAGATACGCGAACATCCGCAAAATATGCGTTTTGGCAATATGCTTGACGACTTGGGTGATGTACATAACCACTTCCTCAAACTTGAGAAGCGATATTACCGCATCTACGGTAAATATGCGGGTCGGTATCGTCTGCAACCGCACCTGACGAAGTTGCTTGGACGCACTAAGAAACATTGGGCGTGGATTCCTCGCGATACGCTTGACGAAGTGCTTATCCGTCTGCATATCGCTTGGAAACGATTTTTTGACTTTCCGCATGTGGGTCGTCCAAAGTTCAAGAAACGTGAGAAATACCGTTCTGCGAAGTTCAAAACAGGCTACAAACTCTCTGAAAACTCGGTTCGCTTGTCTTTCAAAGAATGGCACGCAGCAAAACAGAAGTTTGTGTTTGTTCACCGCGACATCTTGTATCACCACCCTCGTGATTGGAAAGGCACTGTCTGCTATATCCAAATCCTTCGCGACGGTGTGGGAACATATTGGCTCTATGTGGTGACAGATGATACATCGAAAGAAGTGCTGCCCGCTACAGGTGAAAGCGTAGGGGTAGATTTCGGTATGGACACCTATCTGACTCTCAACACTGGCGATAAAATACGATCGCCACAATTCTTGAAACAGTCCTTGAAAGCACTCCGAAGACTCAACAAGACCTTGAGTCGAAAAGTCAGAGGTTCTAACAACTGGTGGCGTGCTGTTCGAGCACTTGCACGGCTCTATCGCAAAGTTGCCAATCAACGCAGAGATTGGCATTTCAAACTTGCCACAGACTTCTGCTGCCGGTTTGATACCATCGTTACCGAGACACTCAACCTTGAGGGTATGAAACGGCTTTGCGGACGAAAGGTCTCTGACCTCGCCTTCGGGCAGTTTGTTGAGATATTGCGGTTTAAATGTTTTAAACATAATCGTGAGTTCCATCAAGTCGGACAATGGACCCCTACAACAAAACCGTGTTCAGATTGTGGGTATCACACCGAAAATCTTTCTCTCTCTGATAGGCAGTGGACGTGCCCCGAATGTGGTTCACACCACGATAGAGATGTCAACGCTGCTATAAATATCTTACGGGGCTGCTTGGGTTCCCCTGTGGAGCAGATGTAAGACGTTTCCTCGGAAACGCGAACTGCTACGAAGCACAAGCCCAATCCTTCAGGTTTGGGTGCCTTGACTTAGTTTTCCCTTGACATGTACCTCTGAATCTGATATGATAAATGTATGAGTGTTTACTTGGATGTAGATAATGGTACTTGAATTGTAAATTGTAATATCCAACGGGAGGTCAAGATGAATTTTAGTTCTGTTTTTTCTCGAAAGTTTTGGCTTTTGAGCATAGTTTTTACGTGTTTTCTCAGTATTCTCTTCATCACCACCGCCTCAGCCGAGATTGACCCAGATACTATTGTCGGGATGTGGCTTTTTGATGAGGGGAAAGGGAATGTCGCAACCGATGAGTCCGGAAATGGACTCGATGGTGGGTTTGAAGGTAAACCGAAATGGGTTGATGGCAAGTTCGGGCAAGCCCTTGAATTTGATGGGAAATCCGCTTATGTTCAGATCCCCGGTCATGATAACCCAACTAAAGCGATCACGGTCTCAGCTTGGGCGAAGAGCGCAAACGACACTTGGAACCAACCCGGCTTTATGGTTGAAAAGCGGAACGCCTATATCATCCATCCTAACGCGGGGACAAAAAATGTTGCTTGGCCCATTTGCAACGGCGGCTGCTGGAATAAACCCGGCCATTGGAATGACGGTAATGTCGGCACAGATGATATTACCAAATGGCACATGTACACAACCACTTTTGATAGCAAAACTGGTAAGTGGGCTATCTATATTGACGCAGAAGAAGCAAGCACAATGGATATCGCCAAGACCCCTATTGATGCCGATAGCGGTCCCGTTAATATCGGATTTGATGACTGCTGCGGTGGCGCGCGCTTTGGTGCAGCAACTATTGATGAGGTTGTAATTTTCGATGTCGCTTTGGAGCAAGAGGACATTGAAGCTTTGTTAGACGGTATGCATTCAGCCTTAGCAGTTGATCCTGCTGACAAAATGGCGACCACTTGGGCAGATATGAAGGTCAAGTACTAAATTAAACTTGGCTTACGCATTACATCTGTTAGGGCGGGTTATTGTGCCCGCCCGCATGAATGGCATCCTAAATTCCGAACTCTCATACTACACCATAAATCCAATAAAATCAACGTATGCCCAGTATAGATTGTGGAATTACTGTTCAGACCCGTCTTGGTATAGAAAACAAAAAATGGAGGAACAAATGACTCTTAACTACGACGAAACAGAAGATTTTGATGAAGCAGATGACTTTGATGAAGCAGGCAACTTTGATGAAGCAGAAGATTTTGATGAGGAACCGGAGGAGGAATTTCTGGCAGAAGAGGATGAAAATCCTAATACTGCGCTCTCTCAGGCTTTCCGTGAAGCTACAGCGGAAACAATTGAGGACTACGACGATGGGGAAGATGATGAGAGTGAAGAAGAAGAAGAAGATGCTGATGCGGATACCGATGACACTGATGCGGATACTTACGCACAGCGACTTGTGGAACCGATAGACCCGCTGCCTGACGAAGAGGATTTAGAAGATTTAGACGTAGAACCGCCACCGCTAAAACTACCCGCGCCAGAGGTTGAACCTTTCCGCCCGCAGGAACAGAGCAACTTCGCTTATGCGGAGGCGGTGACGGCATTCTATGAGGAGAAAAATTATCAAAGAGCCATTGAGAAATTTGGCGAGGCTATTGAATATGAAGTCCAGCACACCAAAGACAAAATGAGCGATTTCAACGAAGTGGTTGCGAAATCGAAGTACTGGCAGGCGGAAGCCTACATCAAATTGCATGACCTTCCTCAAGCCGTTGGGACGCTTGAAGATTTGGTCGAAACTTGCCAGGGACACTACCTCGTATTAGCCGCACAACGCAGAGCAGATGCGTTAAACGCGAAGGACTCTTAAACTGTCGGCGTTTGGTGCCGATTGCTAACAGCGAACCTATACTAAAAAAGTTTTAATTTATGGTCCCATGGCTGCGCTCCATTACGCTCAGATTTTTGGGAACTTGTAGCATAATCTGTTAAGTTATGCAGTTTTATCCGTAATTGTAGCCTGCATTCTCACTGCGAAGCAGGCGTAGGTGGATATACGGAATAGAACTTTCAAATTCAAACCTACTTGACCGAACCGCAAGGAAATATAAAAAAGTGGAAACCGTAAAAAATTTTCTAAAACAAAAGGCGACTAACTTACGAATTCATTCTATTCTCTCTACATCGGAGGCGGGTTCTGGACATCCAACCACATGTCTCTCTGCTGCGGATATCGTCTCAGCACTCTTTTTTCACGCCATGCGTTATGACTGCAGCGATCCACAGAACCCTAACAACGATAGGTTCATCTTATCGAAGGGACATGCAGCACCGCTACTTTACGCTGCTTATGCGGAAGCCGGTATCATCCCAACCGATAAACTCTGCACGCTCCGGCAGATTGATAGCATCTTGGAAGGGCATCCGACACCTCGGTTCGCATGGACAGAGGTGGCCACTGGATCACTCGGGCAAGGTTTATCGCTTGGACTCGGCATGGCACTCAACGGTAAGTACTTAGATGAATCCGATTACCGCGTCTACGTGCTTCTCGGTGATGGCGAAACTGCCGAAGGTGGGGTCTGGGAAGCAGCGGCTTTGGCATCGCATTACAAACTTAATAACTTAATCGGAATTGTAGATGTCAATGCCCTTGGACAGAGTCAGCGCACTATGTACGCCTTTGATATTGATACCTATTGCCAGCGTTTTGAAGCGTTCGGATGGCAAACTGTCGGCATTGATGGGCACGATTTTGAGGAAATATTACCAGCACTCGCGCAAGCCAAAGCCTCAACTGATAAACCTACTATGATAGTCGCCAAGACCTTCAAAGGGAAAGGTGTTTCTTTCCTTGAAGATGCTGACAACTGGCACGGAAAGGCACTTGCTAAAGGTGAGGAACTTGACAAAGCGTTAGCCGAACTCGGTCCCTTAAATTTAGATGTTCCTGTTCAGATTGAATCACCGCCTGCTGTGGACACGAATGCCAATCTCAGTAAGACTGAATGTGAACCGCCGGACTATCCACCTGATGAGGATGTCGCAACGCGGGGTGGCTACGGCGTAGGACTTGCTAAACTCGGCAGTGCAAACCCGAATGTTGTTGCCTTGGATGGAGATACCAAGAACTCTACTTATGCTGAACAGTTTATGGAACTTCATCCGAACCGCTATTTTGAGATGTTTATCGCAGAGCAGAATTTGGTGGGCGCAGGCATCGGTTTGGCGAAACGTGGGAAGATTCCGTTTGTTTCTACGTTCGCTGCGTTTTTGTCGCGTGCCTACGATCAGATTCGGATGTCCGCGATTTCGCAAGCGAACATTAAATATGCCGGTTCACACTGTGGCGTTTCGATCGGTGAAGACGGACCTTCACAGATGGGCTTGGAGGATATAGCGATGTTTCGGGCGATTCCAGAGGCAGTTGTGCTGTATCCGAGCGATGCAGTCAGTGCTGAACGGCTTGTCGCTGAAGCCGCTGCGCACAATGGGATCGTTTACCTCCGTACCTCGCGTCCCCAAACCCCTATTCTCTATGATGCCGACGAGAGGTTTTACATCAGTGGTTGTAAGGTTATCCGGCAAGACAGTGCGGATAAAGCGACCGTTGTTGCCGCAGGTGTTACCCTTCATGAAGCGTTGAAAGCACACGAAACGCTTGCCGCGGAAGGCATTGCTATCCGCATCATTGACTTATATTCTATCAAACCCGTTGATACGGAAGCATTGATGGCGGCAGCAGCCGAGACAAACAACACTTTAATCACCGTTGAAGACCATTATCCTGAAGGCGGTTTGGGGGACGCTGTCTTGGAGGCTGTTGCGACTGAAGATGTCCATGTCCACAAACTCGCCGTTACAGGGATACCGCGCTCTGGGAAACCGGAAGAACTCCTGGAACATCACGGTATCAGTGCCAGTGCTATTGTTCAAAAGGTAAGGGACGTTATCGCTTGATAGCTTGTTTCTAAAACTTCTTAGTAGACACGCTTTGCAAGCGCGCCGATTGACGGTGTCTCATTGATCGTGAAGTCTACTTAAAAAGTCAATCGGCAAACTAATATAAACATGCAAAAAGCAATTGTCTGGGGGACTGTTTTGGGCGTTATCATCTTGGTAGCAATTGGGATGATCTATGCTTTACGTGCGCAGCGAATAGCACCTAAAACGTATCCAGCAGATAACGGACCCAATTTTATTGATGTTACTGTTTATCCTGTGAGAATGCAGGAAACTTATAAACTCTTTACCAATAAATGTAGCCGCTGCCATACTGTTGCACGTCCGATTAATTCCACCTTCACGCCAGAAGAATGGCGAAAGTATG
This sequence comes from Candidatus Poribacteria bacterium, assembly GCA_003635255.1. Taxonomy (GTDB): domain Bacteria; phylum Poribacteria; class WGA-4E; order WGA-4E; family WGA-3G; genus WGA-3G. The sequence continues at coordinate 9,150 of PYJC01000119.1, forward strand.
TGTATAAAATGATGCGAAAACCTGGATCAGGACTCACACCGAAAACCGCTGAAAAGATAATTGAATTCCTAATTTACGATGCACAACACAGGGAAAGAAAAACAAAATGATTATTATACGAATGTCGATTCGCAAATTTCGCTGTATAGTGAGGTTCTTGGTGTTGGCGGTATCATTCTCTGTAATAAGCGCGCAGATAGGATTTACTGAAGAGGCTGATATGAAAAAAGCGAATTTTCAGCTTTCAATAGATGGACGACCTGTTACATTTACTGTGCCTCCTATTTTCAAAAATGGCGCATGGTTAGTGCCGTTGGATCCCTTTGCTGAGCAACTCGGATTGAGGGTGGAGTATCCAGAAGGATCGGAGATGGCAGTTTTATGCGGCGGTGTAGAATCAGAATTGTGTGTCCCACTCCAATTCCAAGATAGCAAAGAAGGGGCTGTGAAAATTAATGGTGTAACTTATGTAGTGCCTACGTATATCTCAAAAACGTTCGGTTTTGAGATATACAAAGCATCGGCGAACCGGTTGGAGGTTATCCACCCCGCGTACCTTGCTCCTAAATTCACACTCCCTGACCTACAGGATACGCCAAGAAATTTACGGGATTTCCGTGGGAAAAAGACCTTTCTCTATGTTTGGGGTTCTTGGTGAGGCTGCCGCGGACAACTGCCAGGCTGGCAGAAATTTTACGCGAAACACCGTGAGAAACTAAACTTGGTTTCCATTGCCATTGACGCACAAGGCGCGTCTGTAGTACGTCCTTGGCATACAGCTGCGGATGCCGATTTCGTTACACTCGTTGACTCACAGAATATATTCGGCACTCGCTATAACCTCAAAGCCATCCCCTATGGGGTCATGATTGATGAAGCAGGACGGTTGGTGAAGGCACCTTTCAACGTCAATGTCAAGAATCAAAAAATCCTTGCGATGCTTGAGAAATGGTTGTCGGACCCCGGCTACAATACGGAGCTGCTTGACGATATAAAACCATCAAACAAGCCACCTGCAAAGACGAACGCTGAAGCCGCTGCCCGTTTTCAACTCGGTCTCGTCTTGCTGGAAGACGGTAAGAAAGAGGAGGCGATGGCAGAATGGCGGAAAGCGTTGGCATTAGATCCGCAAAATTGGATTATCCATAAGCAAATTTGGGCAGTGGAGCACCCAGACAAATTCTATGAAGATGGCGTGGATTACGGCTGGCAAAAGGCACAATTGGAGGCAGAAAAAAGTAAACAGTAGCGACATATTCCTAAGAATCGTGATGCTATATTATCGTATTTTTTAGAACCTCTTGAGCAATCTATTGTCTAACCTACGAGGTTGAACGATGAAAGAAAGTTTGCAGAACATCGGAGATCTCATCGCTGAGCCAAGCAGTGCCTTTGTGCGTCTTAGATCCGATCCAAAATCAGGGATCGCCTTTCTTGTTTTTTACCTGATTGCTGTTTTCGTCGGTTGGGCTGTTCTTCCATATACTGAGGCACTGACGACTGCACAACTCGTGAAAAAGGGTTTGCAACCGGAGCAAATTGAAGCTGCCGGAAATATTGGTCAGATTTTCAAGAGCATCGGTATCTTTATCGGACCAATTTTTACGATCCTGGCATTTATCATTAGCAGTGCCTTTCTTAAATTAGCAGCTCGATTTTTGGTAAAAAATGAGACATTAAAGTTCAGACATATCTATGCTGCCGTGATCCATATTTCGCTGATTGATTACCTGATACGGTTGGTGAACGCTGCCCTCCTACTCGTGTTTAGAAATGTGGAAGAGGTCAAAAGTGCTGCAGACTTGAAAATGATACCCGGGTTGCATTTGCTACTCGGAGGTGGGACGAACCCTAAGTTAGCAATGTTATTAAGTTACATCAATCCGCTGAGTCTATGGATAATTGCAATAACGGCAATAGCGATCTCAGTGCTTGCTGATGTGGAAAAAACCAGAGCACGTGTCGCAGCGGTAATTCTGTGGGTAATTGGCATTTTGCCTGAGGTTATTTCTGCCACCTGAATATGGGAATTATGAGAGAAAGTTGGCAAAACCTCATTGATCTCATTATCAGACCGAATGCCACGTTTACGCGGCTGAAATCCAAGCCGAAATGGGGAGTCGCATTCCTTGTTTTCTGCGTCCTTGTCGTGTTGTTGGCGTGGATGGTTTTCCCGTTTACACAGCGGTTCCTTAACCCACGGTATGCAAGCAGCTTAGCTAATCTTAAGTTGCTTGGATCTACCAAGATAGCGTCTATGGCATTAGTTGCTGTGAGTGGGATTATTCTTGGGGTTCTTTGTGCTGTTGGGTTTAGTATTATACTCACCGCGGTATCGCGAGTTTTTAAAGTAAATGAGGCACTCAAATTTAAACACATCTGTGCAGCCTGGTGGCATACTATCTTGATTAATCCGTTCATATTTTTTATCAATATGGCATTCCTGCCAGTTTTTAGGAGCGTTGAGGATGTTGAGACCCTCATTGATTTAAGAATTATTCCCGGAATCCACATGTTGGTGCCATTTGTCGAAAATTTGTATCTTCTAATGTTTTTGAGTTTTGTGGATCTTTTGGGTATATGGAATATCTTTGTTTTAACTGTGGCAGTGGCTACACTCGCGGAAATCAGTAAAGCAAAAGCATGTCTTACGGCAGTCATCATTTGGTTATTAAGAGTCGGCATTGATGTTGTATTCCAAGTTTCATCTGTCTCTTAAGAACGCGTAGGTCAAAGAGAGTCGGTAGTAGAATCTTATGGATCATGGATAATGTAAGTGGAGGAAAATGATGAATACAAGAGAAGGTTACGCGGAATTACAGGCAAAAATTTTAGACGCACGACGCGTCTGGAAACGGAGTATCTTCTGGGCAGGATTCGCTATCGTCCTGACAGGCATAATTGCTGTATTCGTGAGTGAGGCTATCGTTGATTGGCTAATGCCCCTACCAAGTTTTGTGCGGATCGCTTTGCTAACAGTCGGTGTCGGTGTGACAGGTTACCTGCTTTATAAGTATCTCGTTCAGCCACTCCGAGCAGCACTCACGCTTCGTGATATCGCACTCAACGTTGAGCAAAACCACCCGGATCTTGAAGATAGATTGGTGAGTGCAATTGAATTCGGTAATCGCGAAGCAACAGACCCAATTGAAGCGCACATGCTCCAACGCCTGCTTGAAGATACCACGCAGCGCGTAAAAAGTATTGATTTCAAGGCAACCGTCGATCATAGCCGTACCCGCAAGCATGTCGGCATTGCCGCTTTGGTTGTTGTTGGCTGCTGTGTACTCGCACTTTTATTCCCGACAGAACTCCGTACCAGTCTTCTCCGGGTACTGGTGCCTTGGGAAAAAACGGAGCCTGTTTTAACGACGAGGTTAACCGTTGAACCCGGAAACGCACGTATTCTCCGCGGCAGGAGTCTACCGATTCACGTCACTGTCACCGGAAAATCTGCTGAAAAGGTTGTCTTAACCTATGAAAATGTTCAACAGCAAGAGATCGCTACCGCCGAAACCAAAGCAACCCAACAACAGATTAACATGTTACAAAATCCAGACGATAAACGCGGATTTGCTTATGAAATTTTTAACATTGACGCGGATATTGAATACTATGTCGTAGCAAATGAGACGACCTCGGAACGCTACACTGTTGAAGTTTTTGAGATGCCGAAGGTGACAGAAATTTCCGTCGCTTACACATATCCAGACTATACACGTCTCAAACCGGTCGTGCAAACCGGGACAGGTGATATTCAAGCTGTCGTCGGGACGCAGGCAGAAATCAGACTGACGACGAATAAAGCCATCCAAACCGCAACATTCTTCCAAAGGGGCGATGTTAAACAGGGGGATCCGAAAGTTGTCTCAACGCCAATGGTTATCTCTAATGGAAGCACACTGACGACAACTATAGATGTGACTACGGACGGAACGTATACCGTTGAGCTTCTGTGCATTGACGGTTTCAACAACGAGATACCGATTGAATACACCATAAAGGCTATGCCGGACGCTGTGCCGGAGGTTGTGATCAAAGAACCCGGTCGCGATATCAAAACGACGAAGTTGGGTGAAGTGGAAATCATTGCTGAGGCGACAGACGATTATGGTGTTGCGGAGTTGAAACTCATATATCGCGTTGGGTCTAACGAACTACAGGAACTCGTTATGGAATCTTCCGATCCACTCGTAGAGTCAGGAGCAGTTGATGTAGTCCAACGCCGCGTTGCGGAAGGTCGTTATACGTTCTATCTTGAGGAATTTGACGTTGAGCCGGGGGATATTATCTCCTACTACGCACACGCCACTGATAATAACACGCTTACCGGTCCTGGTGAAGCCAGTAGCGATATTTACTTTATTGAAATTCGTCCCTTTAATGAAAATTTCCAAGAAATGGAGGCAGAATCGGGACCACCGATGCCGAATCCGCTTTTAAAGATAATCGGCTCTCAAAAGCAAATTATTCGGGAAACATCGAATCATATTAACGCGAAACCGTCGTCGGTTACCGAAGAATATCGAAGTGCCGTTAAACAAACCGCAGATAAACAGACCAAATTGAGGGATGAGACGCAAAAACTTGCAGATGAGTTTAGCATGGCAATGCAAGGCGAATCCGCGGTCACGCCCGAAATTTTGATGAACTTGGAGGATGCGATAGCTGAAATGCGTGAGGCAGCCGATAGCCTAAATGCTGTCCAGCCTACTGAAGCGATACCTTCGGAACAAGAGGCACTTGAACTTCTCCTAAAAGTTAGCCTCGAGCTCCCGAATATACTGATGCAGATGCGGAACAGTAACCCACAACTTGCTGAGAACCTTGAACTTGAGATGGAAGAACTCCAAAGCGAACTTGAGGATCAGCAGAACGAACTTGATTCGGAGATGCAAGAAGAGACGCAGGAGATGTTAGATCAAGCACGTCAGATGTTGTCGGAGCAACAGCAGCTAAATCAACAGAGCCAGCAGCTCGGGCGTGAAAGTCAACCATCTCCAAGCGAAATGCAGCAGAATAGCCAGCAACAAGGACAATTGTCGCAACAGGCACAGCAGATGGCACAGCAACTCGGTAACATGCAACAGAACGCACAGGGGACCCAAGGACAACGCTTGGATCAAGCCGGTCAAGCCATGGGACAGGCGGGTGAACAGATGCAGCAAGCCTCGGAAGGTATGGAGCAGCAGGAACCGCAACTCAGTGCTGCCAAAGGTCAAAAAGCCGAGGAAAGGCTTCAAGAAGCCATTGAACAGTTGGAAAAGGTCGCATCGGAATTCACCGATGCTGCGCTTGAAAGAGCCGAGCAGCAGGCAGAGCAGTTAATAGAAGCACAATCTGGTGTCCAGCAGGAGACGCAAGAACTCAGGAACCGTTCGCAGCAGTCAGAAATGCGTCCCGAAGATTTCCGAAAGGCATCTGAACTTGCTAACCAACAACGCGAACTTCAGCGAGAGCTACAATCACTTGAGAGTACGCTGGAGAACCTTCCTGAACAACTCGGCGAAGAGAATCCAGAAGCAGCCCGAAATGTGACGGATGCTATGAGACGACTCACTGAAGAACAGACTGCTGGCGATATGTCTACCGCACAACGCGCCCTACAATGGCGCAGTTTCCGCGCCGCTGATCAGAATCAACAAGAGGTAATAGAGACGCTAAGACAGGTACAGGCGGATCTGCAGCAGGCACAAGCCAATATGGCAAACACTGAAGAAGAGCAGCTCGAAGCCGCACTCCAACAACTCCAACGCGCACGCGAAGAAATGCAAGACATTCAACGCGAACTTCAAGCGATGGAGGGGCAGGAGCAGACGGAAGAACAACAACAGCGTCAGCAACAACTCGCTGAGCAGCAACAGCAGCTTCAAGAACAGATGCAACAGGCACAACAAGCCATGCAGAATGCACAGCAGGGACAACAACCCGGACAGGATGGTCAGCAGCCGGGACAACAAGCTGAAGGTGAAAACCAAGAGGCACGCACTGGCGGTCAGGAATCCGGACGTGAAATTGAAGAACTCTGGCTCGGTCTGCTGGATACCATGGATTATCGTCCACCGAATCGATCAAATCCGTTTCCGAACTATGAATTCGTTATTCGGGACTTGGCGAAATTGGAAGCCGCTCTTGAAGAACGACTCAATACACTTCAGGAGAAAAAACGGCTCACCCAGGTAGCCAAAGAGGATGTTCCACCTGAATACAGACGGCTCGTTGATGACTACTACGAGTCTTTATCGCAGTGATAGTTGTCAGTACGGATTTTTTCTTCCGAAAAAATCCTTTAGGTTATCAGTTGTGGGTTAAGAGGGGTGCCTTTAACAAAACCTTTTTGTAATTGATAACTGATGGCTGATACCTATTAACTTTGACAACTGAAAGGGTTTTCGTAGAAAACCCGTACTGAGGACTGATAACTACTAAAAATATGGAACTTAATACTAAAAATATCGTCAAGCCGGGTGACCTCGTCAGCTTGAACGATTACCCGCCCGAATATACGGGGGCTTATGAGAAAAAAGGTCAAACGACGCGCAGACTGAAAAAACTACATAAGCAGCTGCTGAAACTTCAGGAACTGCTTTACGCGGAAAATCAGCGTGCGCTTCTCATTATACTGCAAGGCATGGATACATGTGGCAAGGATGGCACCATCCGAAAGGTTATGGCAGGTATAAATGTACAGGGGTGCGATGTCGTTAATTTTAAAGTCCCTTCTACGGATGAACTTTCCCGTGATTTTTTATGGCGGGCACACAGGGTCGCACCCCCAAGAGGGAAAATCGGTATCTTTAATCGTTCACACTATGAAGATGTCCTTGTCGTCCGTGTACATAACTTGGTGCCAAAACCGGTTTGGGCGCAACGCTACCAGCAGATTAACGATTTCGAGAAAATGTTGGTTGAAAATGGAACAGTTGTCCTAAAATTTTTCCTTCACATCTCAAAGGAGGAACAGAAAGCACGTCTTGAATCCCGGATTAGCGATCCGACGAAGCATTGGAAAATCACGGAAGCCGATATTCGAGAACGTGCCTATTGGGACGATTACATGCAGGCGTACGAGACGGTTCTCCAAGAATGTAGTACTAACTGGGCACCTTGGCATATAGTACCCGCAGATAAGAAGTGGTATCGGAATCTCGTCATTACAGAGTGTATCGTTGATACACTTAGAAAACTCGGTATGAGGTATCCAGAGCCCACGGCGGATGTCGCCAAATTCACAATTGATGACTGAGACATGTTCCTTATAAAAGGTGCCATAGGTGAAAAAATGCTTTCAGAACAGCAATTAGCACAATTTGAAGAGGAAGGTTATCTACTCCTTTCCGGTTTGATTCCACAAGAGATTGTCACAAAAGCCGAGGCAGCGATGTGGCAAATGATGGGGATGGAGGCAGAGAATCCTGATTCATGGGGGCATTTCAAACGTCAGCCGCTCGCCGGTTTTTACATGGAACGGCTGTCGAATGGGAACCGCATCGAACTTTTCGGTGTTACCCATCTCGATGTCTTAGCGTGTTGTACCCCGGATTACCTCACCGTCCTTAACCAACTCGCATCTCAATATCCGGAAATTCCACACTGTAAAGATCACCGTCCTGATGGGGTCTGGGCACTCAATCAATTCCCCGTTTCAGCTGAATGGAAGAAACCGTCGCCGCATTTAGATGGCGATTTTCGGGATTTTCGGCTGGACCCTGGAACATTTCGGGCGACCAGCTTGACTTACCTCACCGATGCGAATTCGCATGGCGGCACCACAGTAATATGGCCCGAAGGTCCACGACGGATTCGTAAATTTCGCAAAAAGAATCCTGAATTCTCAAACCATGTCCGCGATGTCCGTGCACTCTTTCCAGAAATGGATTTGGGCGAACCGATGGAAGTCGTCGCTAAACAAGGGGATGTACTCTTTTTTCATCACCTCCTACCCCATTCTGGCACAATGAATGTCGGTCCCTCGCCGCGTTTCGCGATTCGATATATGTGCTTATGCTGCGCCTGTCGCAAGTGGGAGAAAAAGGGAGAATGGAACATCTGGATGCCTTGAGCATTGCTGCGGAGGTTATTGCCTGCGGAAATTGGTGTAGATAAGGTAAATGAGGACCTGGAGGAGATTTGAATGGTAACACAGACTGTCCCTCGTATTGAGTCACTGCGTGTGAAGAACTACCGTGCGTTACGAGATGTGGAATTGCGAAAAATCACACCTCTCTCTGCCTTTTTAGGAGCTAACGGTAGCGGAAAATCAACACTGTTTGATGTTTTTGCGTTTCTTGCAGAATGTTTCACAGTTGGATTGCGTCATGCCTGTGACAAAAGGGACGTTTTAGGGAATTACAAACGCGTGGGAGTAATGGGCCGATTGAATTTGAGTTGAAATATCGTGAGAAACCAGGAACCCCAATTATCACCTATCATTTGGCTATTAATGAAGGGACAAAGGGCGCGTATGTT
>PYJC01000120.1 GCA_003635255.1 Candidatus Poribacteria bacterium
CTGCTTCTGGTCTTGTTAAGGTATTGGATATTCACAGCGGCACGTGCGTCGCGCAGATGGATCGAGGCACCCACGAATTCCAATCGAATGTTTGCCAACTCGAATTTTCACCGGATGGCAGATTCCTCGCCGCTGCTACACCATCAAATCCTGACACTGAAGACCCGCAAACTTACGTATGGCATCCAGAGACGGGTGAGGCAATTGTTAAGTTTGCGGGTAGAAATTTTGCCTTCTCTCCCGATAGTCGCCTGCTGGCGGGTGCAGCTGCTGATGAGACTTTGGATAATGCCGATCGCGTTGATCGCTGTGTTTCAATATGGGATGTAACAACGGGTGAACGCATCTCTCATTTCTCAGGGCATAGCGATTGGGTGGATGTTGTGACTTTTTCGCCGTGTGGCGAATTTCTTTTGTCAAGCAGTGGAGATAATAGCCTGCGCGTGTGGGATATTGCCAACGGTGTGCAAACGGAGGTTTATAACGAGTTTGGAAGAGCCTGGAAGCAACCGTTCTACTCACCGGAAGGCACGCTATTCACTGCTGTGTTCGGCGGCAGCGGCGCAACCCAGACCATTGAAATATGGAACGTTGAACGTTGTGAAAAACTACAAGTGCTTGAATTTCCAGTAGGGAGCATTGGTGCGGAATGGTTTTTTAAATGTCCGCAGCTGGCTATTGCCTACGCATTGTCTAATAAACGATCAGATAGCAAGACGCAAACATTCCCGACGCTCGATGAGCCTAATTTTCCGTGGCCCGACCCGAAGGTGGTATGGCTGGACGATCAAACCCTCGCAAGCAAGCGTTTGGGGAGGGGTATCGCTGGGGTCGGCATAGCCTTATGGGATATTAAAAATAAACGGATACAAGAGACACTAGTTGAAGATAAATTTATCAATTCTTTTACTGTCTTACCTTGTGGAGACGTTTTAGGAACTGACCTCCAAAGAGTCCCCAAAGTGTGGAATACCAGTAAACCCGACGAACCTATTGCTGAATTTACAGCACCTACAGAACCTCCATATTGGGCGCGGCACGAAGTGTTCGCTCCCACGGGCGATCGGATCGCAGCGGGGAGCAGAGAAGGCACACTCTATGTATGGAGTTTCCAGCACCCAGAGGAGCTAACACTGCTTACCGGACATACCGGTCACATTTGGGCATTAGCGTTTTCACCAGATGGAAGACAACTGGCAAGTGGGTCAGATGACGAGACTGCCCGATTGTGGAATGTTGAAGCAGGCGAAGAAATTGCTGTGTTACCTATAGGTGAACCACGTATACCGAGGGGATTAGCGTTCTCACCGTGTGGCAAGATAATCGCTGGCGGAATGGACAACGAAATTCGATTCTGGTGCACTGAGCAACTGACAACGTTACGCACAATCCGGCAACCTGAAAACAATCACCGAACGTATGCGCTTGCCTTTTCGCCTTGTGGGAAATATCTCGCATCGGGGACTTGGTGGCAGCTGGGAATGGAGAAGATGGCGATCCGGTTATGGGATGTTGCCACCGCAGAGAATATCCATACCTTCTGGGGGCATACTTCAGACGTGCAGTCGCTCGCTTTTTCGCCCGATGGCACACTGTTGGCGAGCGGAAGTTTTGATGGCACTATCCTATTGTGGGATGTCAAACCCTTTATCGGTTCTTAAAACATCGGATATTGAAGATCAAACCTGTTACGGAGTGGATACAATGCAAAACCGAAAACCCGCACCGTTCAATGTAGTACCAGAAGACACTATGGGGACAACATGGGCATTGCCAGAAGGCGCGATCGCCCGATTGGGAAAGGGTAGCGTGAATCAGGGAGATATTAAGGTGTCTCCAGATGGAACGTTTTTCGCTGTTGGAACCCTCATGGGACTGTGGTGGTATGACGTGTCGTCAATGTCCCCGATTTCCTTGTGGGAAACGAAAAGGGGAATGGTTAATTCCATCGACTTTTCCCATGATGGCAAATGGATTATCATCGATACTTCGGATGATGTCACAAAAGTCCTGGATGTTCAAAGTGGAGAGTGTATCACGCAGATGGAGGGTATAGACGCTTTTGGTGGACTTGCCTGCTCATCGAACGGCAAGTGGATTGCCACTGCAGCGATGCGCGGGGTTGTGAAGGTATTGGACATTCATAGCGGCGAGTGCATTGCACAGATGGATCGAGGCGCGCACAAATTCCAATCGAATGATATTCACCCACTCGAATTTTCGCCCGATGGCAAACTCCTCGCCGCTACAGCGTACAATCCCGAACTTTCACGCGACGGACAGGTTCTGAACCCTGACACGGAAGGCATGCAAACTTACGTGTGGCATCCAGAGACGGGTGAGGTAATCATCAAGTTTGCGGGTAGAAATTTTGTCTTTTCTCCGGACAGTCGTCTGTTGGCGGGTGCAGCGTTTGACGAAACCCTTGGTGATACCGATCGCGTTGACCGTTGCGTTTCGATATGGGATGTAACAACGGGTGAGCGCATCTCGCACTTCTCAACGCATACGGATTGGGTGGAGGATATAACCTTTTCGCCGTGTGGTAAGTTTCTTGTGTCGAGTAGTTGGGATAAAAGTCTGCGCGTGTGGGATGTCACAAAAGGTATACAAAGGAAGGCTTATACCGATTCTGAAACAAATTGGGGATTTCCTTTCTACTCGTCAGAAGGGAAATTATTGACTGTTGTACGTCGCCATGAGAACACTAATATAGCCATTGATATCTGCAGTGTAGAACCCCGTGAAAAACTACAAACAATTGAGCTTTTAAGAGGGAGCGTTGGTGCGATGTGGTTTTTTGAATGTCCACAGTTGACTATTGCCTACGCGCTGTCCAACAAAAGGACGGATGGCAAAACACAAACATTCCCAATACTTCGTGAACCTCATTTTCCGTGGCCCTATCCCAAGGTGGCTTGGTTGGATAACCAAACGCTCGCGAGTACCCGCGATTATCCCGGTATTGAGTTATGGGATGTTGCCCAAAAGTGCCCACGCGAAACATTGTTGACAGATGAGAATATTTATACGTACACTGTTTTGCCTTGTAGAAGGATACTGGGCACCCGTCTCTACAATGAGACCAAGATATGGGATGCCAGTAACCCGGACAAACCTGTCGCTGAGTTCACAGCACCTAAAGAACCTTCAGAGTGGGTGCGTCACGAGGTATTCGCGCCTACTGGTGATCGGATCGCAGCGGGGAGTCGAGAAGGCACGATTTATGTATGGAACTTCCAGAACCCAGAGGAGCCAACACTCCTCACAGGACATACGGATTATGTTACATCACTGGCGTTTTCGCCAGATGGCAAACGATTGGTGAGCGGGGCGCGCGATGACACCACTCGTCTGTGGGATGTTGCGTCAGGCGAACAAATTGCTACGCTGCCCTTGGATGAACCTCGTACAACTATGGGGATAGCGTTCTCACCGTGTGGTGAGATTATTGTCGGTGGAATGGACGACGAGATTCGCTTCTGGTGTGCTGAGCAACTGACGACGTTACGCACGATACCACAATCTGAGAACAGCCAACGGACGTATGCACTCGCTTTTTCACCGTGCGGCAAATATCTTGTATCGGGGACTTGGTGGCAACGAGGAATGGAGAAAATGGCAATCCGGTTATGGGAAGTTGAAACCGGCAACAATATCCATACCTTCTGGGGGCATACGACAGACGTGCAGTCACTCGACTTCTCTCCGGACGGCACGTTTCTGGCGAGTGGGGCGGATGATGGCACAATCCTATTGTGGGATGTTGAGCCTTTCATCAATCTTTAAAACGCTGAGATACTGACTGTTCAACCCTTTAAGGAGCGAATACAATGCAAAACCGAAGGCCAGCACCACTTAACGTTATTCCAGATGACCCCGAAGGAATAACATGGGCACTACCAGAAGGCGCAATCGCCCGATTGGGGAAAGGCGTTGCATCGTCTGGCCCGGGACCGAAACTGGCACTCCCGCCCGGCGGCGTGTATTTCGCCGTTCAAACCCGTATAGGACTCTGGTGGTACGAAATGTCATCAAAGTCACCGATCGCGCTGTGGGAAACAGAACGAGGATTGATTGGGAGTGCTGATTTTTCGCCCGATGGCGAGTGGATCGCTATCGCCAATTGGGATGGTATCCTCAAAGTGATAGATGTTCAGAGTGGTGAGTACATCGCACAGATGAAACGGATGGAAGAACAGAATATCTATGCGCATGTTGTTTTTTCGCCAGATCGCAAGTGGATTGCCACCGCGAATCAGAACGGAAATGTTGAAGTATTGGATGTTCATCAAGGCGTGTGCATCGCACAGATGGATCGCGGGAAACGTGATACGCGATCGAATGACGTTTCTCGACTTGAGTTTTCCGCAAACGGCAAATTCCTTGCTGCTACAGTGAACAATCCTGAAATTTATTCGTTTCGCGACGGTGAACGTAAACTTGTTAATCCGGATACAGAAGGCACGCAAACTTACATGTGGCATCCGGAGACGGGTGAGGCAATCATCAAGTTTGCCGGTAGAAATTTTGCCTTTTCTCCAGATAGTCGATTACTTGCCGGTGCAGCTGCTGACGAAACTATGCGTAATGATGATCGTGTTGACAGCTGCGTCTCGGTGTGGGATGTAACAACGGGTGAACGCGTTGCTCACTTCATAGGACATAGTAATTGGGTAGATAATGTCGCTTTTTCACCGTGCGGTGAGTTTCTTGTGTCAAGTAGTAGGGATAAAAGCCTACGTGTATGGGATGTTAAGAAAGGCACGCAAAAAATGGTTTATACGGACTTTGAAGAGTCATGGGTGAAACCGTTCTACTCATCAGAGGGTGAACTACTTGTAGTATTCACTGTAGATAGACAAGACATCATTGAGGTCTGGAATGTCGAATGTCGTGAGAAACTATACACTTTAGAACTACCCTCGCGGAGTGCTTACACTTATTGGTTTAAAAAATTTCCGCAACAGGCTATTGCAAACAAAAAGACTGAGGTTGGCGATGGACATACATCTTCAACACTTCGTGAGTATGCCTGTTATCCAGATCCCGTAATGTTTTTCCCGGATGGGGCAACCCTTGCCGCAAAGGGCTACCCCATGGGGGTTGTGTTATGGGATGTTAGACATAAGCAGGCACAGAAAACATTACTGGAGGGGAAACGTATCGCCTCTTTTACTGTTTTACCGTGCGGAAACATGCTGGCTGGCACTTCACGAGACGGAAATATCACTGTGTGGGATGCTGAGAAGCGTGATGAACCGATTGCCGAATTTACCCAACAGACACAATCGGGATGGCGTATGGTGTTCGCACCGACAGGGGATCGGCTTGCAGTCGGAAGTAGAGAAGGCACAATCTATTTATACGATCTCAAACATAATGAGAAGTTGAAGCCTCTCACAGGACACACCGATTTGACCTGGTCGGTATTGTTCTCACCAGATGGCAAGCGACTGGTAAGTGGTTCAAGCGATAAAACTGCCCGTTTGTGGGATGTTGCGTCGAGTGAACAAATTGGGACATTTCCGTTGGATGAACCTCGGACACTTATGGGGGTAGCGTTTTCGCCGTGTGGCAGCATCATTGCTACAGGGATGTTCGGCGGACTCCGGTTATGGTGTGCCGAAACGCTGACAACGCTTCTGGAGATACCGCAGCCACAGGCACAAAAGCCCTATGCTCTCGCTTTTTCACCGTGTGGTAAGTATCTCGCATCCGGGACTTGGTGGCGGAGAGAGGAACGAATGGAGAAGATGGCGATCCGTTTATGGGAGGTTGCTACCGGTGAGGAGATCACGACCCTTTGGGGACACCCAACGGATGTACAGTCACTCGCCTTTTCGCCAGACAGCACGCTTCTCGCAAGCGGGAGTCACGACTGCACAATCCTGCTGTGGGATGTCAAGCCCTTCATCGGTGCTTAACAGGGTCATTTAGTTTTAGATATTTGCTTTAGCTATGTGAATATAATTTCCCTGTAGGAGCGAGCTGTGCTCGCGATATTTGAGAAAAAACGTCAACGTCTGTGAACGAAAATCGAAATCAAAAGCGAAAACTAAATCGTCCTGCGGTGCTTAAAGGTTCATTGGGCGAGATTTCCTGATTGCCTTTTGTTTTTTCTAATGGAATACTCATGACGTATTTTCGGTTGGTGTCCGTGTCTCAGATATGTTATCATTTTCATATCACATTCACAGAAATATCTATTGTAGTGGAGACTTACCATTATGATTATCAATCGGCTTATCGTAAAGAATTGGCGAAATTTCCAGCAGATGAACGTTCCGCTTAGGAAACGTCAGTTTATTGTCGGTCCAAATGCATCGGGTAAATCCAATCTGCTTGACATTTTTCGTTTTCTCCGCGATATCGCCAAAGCCGAAGGTGGCGGACTCCAAAAAGCGATCAGGGACCGAGGGGGTGTTTCCAAAATTCGGTGCCTGTCCGCGAGGCAAGACCCAGAAGTTGCCATCGAAATTCACATTGCAGACACGCCAGATGCCCCCGCTATATGGCGATACAGCGTAGGGTTTCGTCACGCAGATCGTGAACATTGCCAAACGCATCTCACATACGAACGCGTCTGGAGAGGGGATGAACTCCTTCTTGATAGACCCGATGCAGCCGACAACGAAGATCCAGATCGCCTTGTCCAGACCGCACTTGAACAGAGTGCTGCCAATGCAAAGTTCCGAGAGATTGGACGATTTCTTCGCAATGTCACCTATCTCCATCTGGTCCCACAACTCATCCGTTTCGCTGATTCGATACAAGGTAAAATTATTGAAGACGACCCTTTTGGTCAGGGATTTCTCGAACGCGTCGCGAGTGTGCATCCAAGTACCCGCCGTGCTCGTCTGAAGAGAATTGAATGGACCCTCAAAATCGCAGTCCCGCAGTTTGAAAAATTGGAATTTATTCGTGACAACAGAGGGCAACCACATTTACAGGCACATTATTCCCACTGGCGTTCAAATGAAGAAGGACAGCACGAAGACCAATTTTCGGATGGCGTACTTCGGCTTATTGGACTCCTATGGTCTCTGCTTGAAAGCGACTCGATCATATTATTAGAAGAACCAGAACTCTCTTTAAACATAGGTATTATTTCTCAACTTGCACCTTCTATTTCTCGCCTGCAAAGAAGTCGCGGATCATAGGTATTGGTTAGCACGCAAAGCGATAACCTTCTTATGGAACCCGGTATTGATGGGAGAGAAGTACTTTTACTCATACCTGAAAAAGAAGGAACCGTCGTCAAGATTTCGTCCGATATTGATTCTATCCGGGCACTTCTTAAGGCAGACCTGACACCTGGTGAAGTCGTGCTAACCAGATATCCAGAACAATCAAGCTTAGTAGAACGAACGTAAAACAAATGTTAGACAGACTTGCACATGGCAAGAATATAAATGCTGACCAGTGAACAAAAAATTCCAACGCCACATTGAAGATTTTACCTGCGCACATTGTGGGACTGCTGTCAAAGGAGACGGCTACACCAATCACTGTCCAGAGTGTCTCTGGAGCCGACACGTTGATATCAACCCCGGCGACCGATCCGCGTTCTGTCAAGGCATGATGGAACCGGTAGGGTTCACTGTAAAACACGGCGATTATATCCTGACGCACCGCTGCACAACATGTGGCATAGAGAAAAATAACAAGACCTCCAAAAATGATAACTTTGAGGCGATCCTTCGCCTACAAGGAGAGATAAATGTCTAAAAATAAAATTCTGGCGATCGTATCTATCTCCGTTCTTGCTATTGCCACCGTCGTTTTGGGAATCCTGTTCTATTCAACTTCAAACGGACTCGAACAGACACAGGCAGAATTGGCTACCACCAAAACCACATTGCAGACGACTGAAACCGCCAAAACCGATGTCGAAAGGAAGTTAACCGAAACCCAAAAGAGACTGTCCGAAACCCAAAGCACATTAGAAAAGACGCGTTCGGAACTCAAACAGACGCAAGAGATATTACAGAATGCAAGCGAAGCCGCCCGAAAAATCGCCGCTGAACGGAATACACTTCAACAAGACAAAAACGCGCTTGAACGCGAAAAAGAGAGTCTTCGCGCGAAACTCACCGAGATTGAATCCGAATTACAGCGGATTCGGGAACAATCGCAACGTTCAATTGCAGCAATCCAAGAACGGTTTAAAGATACAGTCGGTGCTGTGTTAGATGACGCAGGGCGATTGAAACTTGATGTCAAGGGGAAAATCCTGTTTGAAACAGGCAGTGCGATTCTGAGCACGGAGGGGAAGACGCTTCTTAACGCAATTGCGGAAGAGGTATTGCTCAACGCAGACTATTCGGCTTACGCAATTCGGATTGAAGGACACACGGATAACACACCGATTGGTGGCGACCCACTACGGAACTGGAACCTCTCAACCGAGCGCGCAATCGCGGCGGTGAAATATTTGCAAGAACATGCCGATGTGAGTGCAGAACGGTTGGCAGCGACGGGATACGCCTTCTATCAACCCATAGATACTACCGAAACACCAGAGGCGAAAGCCAAAAATCGGAGAATCGAAATTATACTCGTACCCCCCCAAGATTTTTTGGCTGAACTCCTAACATCACTGCAAAATGTGATGACATCTATTGAGACGAAGGTGTCTCAGTAGTTTCTTCCACCGCTTTTTTCTTTGAGACCGCGCGTTTTGCTTCTACCGCAAGTTCTGTCGCACGTGTGATTAACCGTTGCGTTTCGTCAATTTGTTCGAGGATCTGCGCGTTTGTCCATGAAGCTGAAACAAGATAGCGCAGTTCATCTGGATCGTTCAAGATTTCAGCACCGAGTGCAACCTGAAATCCGCTTGAAGTGATATATCGCATGCCCGTGTTCACACCTGTACCATCAAATTCCAGCTGCATCGTGATGTCGCCTCTCGCGAAAGCCGGTTGGAACGCCTTGCTCAGACCAACAAACACACCTATAGGGCGTTCTTCAAACGCAAAACGCTGTGTGCCAACGCCAATGTGCCCAGAAAATCGATGTATTCGCGGCAGATTAAAGGTTTTACTGACAGCGAGAAAAATGGAAGGCGTTTCGCCTACTTCTGCTTCTGAATCTGACGCGAAAATCTCATTGCTGAGCTTCTCAAAGCCTATTGCTACACTCGGAATTACGCCGGCTTCTGGTTCTCTTAAGAGTTGTAATTTCAAGCTCGCAGTCCGGTTAGAAGCGGATTCTGAACCGTGTGCTTCCCATAACTGTGTTAACCCGATTTCAACTCGGTCAAACAGCCCAAAGTCCAAACGAATTGCAACGGCATCTCCAAGACTTGTCGTAGAACGGTCCATCATCCGTTGCTGGAAACCGAGATAAGTGCCTGCCTCAAATATGCCGTGCTTCAGGACCCGACCCGTTGGCATATCCACCAAACCACTCCCAGTAAACACTTCGCCCCTAACAGGATTAGAGACCGTAATAGATACACAAACAATCAGGAAAATCAAGATCGTGTGTCGAAGCATTGCTATCACTCCATATACTGGACACCGGAAGACGTGCCGATGATGATTTTGTCAGCGCGATTGACAAATATCCCGTTCTCTACCACACCCGGAATGTTGTTTAGCTGCATCTCAACTTCTTCCGGCACAGGGATACCGTCAAAGTGGCAGTCGAGGATATAGTTGCCGTTGTCGGTGATAAGTGGCGATGCCTCTCTGTCTTGTGAGATGTTCTGTCGTAGTGTCGATTTCCCACAGATCCGATTGACTGCCGTCTGAGTGGCTTCCCACCCAAATCGCACAATTTCCACAGGGAGTGGGAATGTCGTGCCGAGAACACGCGATACCTTGCTTTCGTCAACGACAATCAATATCTCTTTAGAAGCGTTAGCGATAATCTTTTCTCTAACGAGCGCAGCACCGCCACCTTTAATTAGATTAAGATGTGCGTCTACTTCATCGGCACCGTCAATAGTTAGGTCAATGGTAGGGTGTGTGGCGAGCGTTGTCAGGGGTATCTTTTGTGCTGACGCGATTTTCTCAGTTCCCTCGGAGGTCGGAATACCGACAATGTCAAGTCCTTCACTCACCATCGTGCCAAGTTTTAAGAGCGCGTAATAGACGGTGGAGCCTGTCCCCAATCCTACGATCATACCGGATTGGACGTTTTCCGTCGCTTTTTCTGCAGCAATTTTTTTCAGGTTTTCAGTGTTCATGATACAATAAGTTTACCAGAAGATTCCCTTGAAATCAAGTTTTTATGTGGTTGTCGATCATCGGTTATCGGCAACAAACGGGTTATTTGGTTAACAAATACGACTTGTACAACTCCATCTCTGGCAAGGTTTGCAACCTCGCCAGTTGCGCGTAGTATAAAAGTTGTGTAGGTCCTAACACATTCACCTCTTAACTGACAACCGATAACTGATAACTAACAACCCTTCCTCCAACAAAACATTTGATTCTTTTTACCCGTTGTGCTAAAATATCCAACATGAGGAATAATATTCGCCATAGCAACTTGGTAGTTGGGCAACTCGTCGCCGAACCCGGAACTCGGATGGAAGGTCACCTCAAAGTTGGTACGATGCCTGACAGAACGGCTGTCCGACTGCCTGTCGTACTCATCAACGGGAGATACCCGGGTAAAACACTCTATATCCAAGCGATTAGCGACGGAGATGAACTCAACGGAATCGCCGTTATTCATAAAATTCTCCAAACAATTACGCCAGAGCAATTGCACGGTAAAATTATCGCCGTGCCGCTTGTCAACTTCCACGCGTTTCATGCAAAACAAGCACTCAGTCCCGTAGACAATCGTAAAATGAACCGCTGTTTTCCAGGCAGACGTGATGGCACGTCAAG
Organism: Candidatus Poribacteria bacterium; assembly: GCA_003635255.1. Taxonomy (GTDB): domain Bacteria; phylum Poribacteria; class WGA-4E; order WGA-4E; family WGA-3G; genus WGA-3G. The sequence goes on from PYJC01000120.1 coordinate 10,848, forward strand.
TGAACGGATCGCCTATCATCTTTTCCAACGCGCCGTACAGCAAGCGGACTACTGCCTTGATCTGCACCAAGGCGGCGTACATCCAATGATAGACGAGGTTCGTGTCCGTGTTGGTGAAAAACATACACTACATGGTGCATGTCTTGAACTCGCTCGCGTCTTCGGTATCGGGCATATTCTCAATCAGAAGGGACCGAAGGGGCAACTCGCACAAGCAGCACCTGAAATAGGCATCCCAACGATTGACCCAGAATTGGGTGGAACCCACGGATGGGATGCAACAAGCATCGAAAAAGGCGTGCGCGGTGTGCTTAATGTGCTACAATACTACGGTTTTATTCCCGGAACACCAGAGATCCCTGAACAGCAGATCGTTGTCAAAAAATTTGTGCCGCTCATCAGCAATGAAGGCGGTTTTGTCTATTATAGAGCAGAATTATATGAGCAGCTGACGGCATCTCAACCCGTTGCCGATATTTGCGATGTCTTTGGCAATGTTCAGGAATCCATATCCTCACCAGTTGACGGTGTCTTCTGGGCAAAACCTATCTACCCGATGGTTGCGAGTGGCGGCATCGTTGGCAAAATCGGCACGCCGATTGGGTATCTCTAATTTTCATAAGGAGGAAGTGGCTTGCACAAACAGAATCGTAAAGCCTTTATTGAAAAAATGGGAAATGGAGGTGTTGCTATCTTCGCCAGCGCACCCCCCGTGAAATGGAACCATGATACTGAATATCTTTACCGTCCGGATCCCAATTTTTATTACCTGACGGGGTTTGAAGAACCGGAGTCGATCTGTGTCATCGCGCCCGAACACTCGAAGTACCAGTATATTCTTTTCGTTCGTCCGAAAGATAAGCAGGCGGAAATTTGGAACGGTAAGCGCGTTGGCGTTAAGGACGCACGTAGACGCTATGGTGCTGATAAAGTCTATCCGATAGAAAAGTTCAGTGAAAAAATCGGGAAATACCTGCAGGGTGCCGAACGACTTTATTATACCCTCGGTTCCAATGAACATGTTGATACCGAAATCCTTTCGCTTTTCACACAGTCTGTCAGATCACGAATCCGCTCAGGTAAAGGGTTTGATACACTTGTCGATCCAAGCCCTATTCTCAGCGAACTGCGACTCATCAAAAATGAGACCGAATTGCAGCGCATCCAGATGGCAACGGAGATTACAGGAGCCGGTCACGCCGCAGCAATGAAAGCAGTGCGTCCAGGGATGTATGAATACGACTTAGAAGCACTCGTTGAATCCACGTTCCGTATGAACGGTGCTGGCGGTCCCGCTTTTCCGACTATCGTGGCGAGTGGGGACAACGCGACGATACTCCACTACACAACAAATGACCGTCAAATTGAAGACGAAACACTCGTCCTCATTGACGCAGGTGCGGAATACGGTCGGTACTGCGGCGATGTAACCCGTACCTTCCCCGCAAACGGCACCTTCACTGAGGCGCAAAGAGAAATCTATCAACTTGTCCTTGACGCACACTATGCGATTATTGACGGTATCCGTCCGGGCGTTTCCATTGATGAACCGCACCAAAAGTCGATTGAGTTGTTGACGGAAAGCATGCTCAGCCTTGGGCTTCTAAAGGGAAAAGCGGAGAAATTGATAGAAAAAGAAAAATATCGGCAGTTTTACATGTACCGCATCGGACACATGCTCGGTTTA
>PYJC01000121.1 GCA_003635255.1 Candidatus Poribacteria bacterium
TGGCCCAGTGGCCCGGTATCTCAAGCCTGCGTATTTCTGTGTACGTCGCAGCATCCCGCAAACATATCACGCCCTGCTCACACCGACTTAAGATTGTTTTGCCATCCGGGCTGAACGATACATTTTCGTTACCGAACGATCTGACCCCCGTGGACCGCCCGTCCGACCAACGATTAAATGTGTCTATTTCCGTCAGCGTCGCAGCATCCCACATACGTATGTAACGGCTGTAGAGGGGATCGTAAGGACCGTCACTGGCTGCGATTGTTTTGCCATCCGGACTGAATGCGACACTAAAGACAGGATCATAGGTATGTCCGTTAAGTATAGTGTGTATATTTTCTGCTTGCGCAGCAACAACCCACAAGACATCCCACATCGTATGATCGAAGACACTATATGCGAAGAAACTATATTTTCTGTTTCTGCTTGAATTTAGGTTTATTCTTGTCTGTGTCTCGACATCCCAGAAACGCACGTTGTAGCCCGCCCACGTATACATCTGTGCGATTGTCTGACCATCCGGACTGAACGATACCCTTGAGAACGATGTTGAACTCCCCTCAAGCACGCCTATTTCTGCCTGCGTATCCACATCCCATAAACGCACAAGGCTGTCATAACCCCAGTCGTTGTAAATCGTACGCACGTTGTTGTTAATATTGTTATGACTCCCACTTGCGATTGTTTTGCCATCCGGACTGAAAGAGACACTACTGACAGGCCAGATATGCCCTTCAAGAAGTCCTATTTCTGTTCGCGTCGTAACATCCCACAAACGCACGGTGCCGTCATGACTCCCACTGACAAGTGTTTTGCCATCCGGACTGAAAGAGACACTACTGACATATCCAGTATGTCCTTCAAGTTTGCCTATTTCTGTTCGCTTGGACACATCCCATAAACGCACACTGTTGTCCTGACCCCCACTTGCGATTGTCTGACCATCTGGACTGAAAGATACACTCTCTACCGTCCCTGTATGTCCTTCAAGTGTGTGTATTTGCGTCTGTGTCTCCACATCCCATAAACGCAGGGTTTGATCATCATCCCGACTGGCGAGGGTGCGGCCATCCGGACTGAACCATAGACTATTTGGTCCCCCGGTATGTCCGTCAAGTGTGCCTATTTCTGTCTGTGTCTCCACATCCCATAAACGCACGGTGTTGTCCTGACCGCCACTGGCGAGGACGCGTCCATCCGGACTAAAAGATATACGATCTACCGCCCCAGTATGCCCGGTGAACAGGGCAAGTGCTTCACTTGTCTGTACATCATAAATCCATATACCGATCTGACTCGCCACAGCAAGCAACGCCCCATCTGGTGAGCACGTTATATCAGTTATCCGGCCTTTACCGAGCCGCGCTTTAGCACCATCAGGGAGCCCCCACAGCGTGTAGGGTTCATTTTCAGCAGGTGTGTCAAATACATATAGAAACGTTGACAATATCAACAACATCAGACTAAAAAACACTTTGGGTTTCACAAGAAACTCCTATTTATTTTAGGGGCTGCTAACTTTGACTTTTGGACTATCCTTTACTTATAGACGATAGCGTTCTCCCTTCTCTCAAACACGGTCTTGCCTGCCTCAGCAAGTTCTACGCGTTCTTTACTGTATCCCCACTTCACTTTGCGAAAGCGATACGCTCCGCCTTCAGATTCATGGCAAAGTCTCTTTTGGACATCCACGTGTCCGCAGTATTTCAGGAAGAAGTTCTTGTCATGCTTCACCTCGAAAATGTGGTCAATTTTAGGGTGAAGTATAGCAGAAGTCGCGTGAAAAGGCACGCGACTTTTGCCTGTATAAAAATCTTAACACCCGTGAAAAATACGACACAAAAAACCTACAATTGAATGACCCTGCAGAGAAATGGCGAAAGTATTGACAATCAATCTCCTATTGGGTTGTTTCCAGACGTTCAAGTGCTGCGCGTAGTTTTTCGAGTTCGGCTTCGGCATCTCGCCGTGCGCGGGCTTCTTCAGAGGCGCGGTTCTCCGCTTCAGAGGCGCGGTTCTCCGCTTCAGAGGCGCGGTTCTCCGCTTCAGAGGCGCGGTTCTCCGCTTCACGCGCGTAGGTTTCCGCTTCAGAGGCGCGAGCCTTCGCTTCATCTACATGCTCACGAGAGGGACCCAACCACGTCTCTGTGACTGGATCATACAGCCGCAACACGCCATCGCGTTCACCTAACTCCAAACCTAACGTCTTAAACGGAAGCCTACCCTCTATAAATGCTATTTCTTGATACGTATCCCCTACAAGCCGAAACCCGATGAAGGAAGGATCAATCTCACCATACGGATCGTAGATGCAATACTCTTTGACCTGTAGAATCTGCTCATAAATCGTCTTCTTCTCGTTGAAGTCTTTCGCATACGTGCTCGGACTTGCCAACTCCAGCACAAAATCGAGATATGGTTGTTGCTCCCAGGTCTTATAGGTTCGCAGGTCTTTTTTAGACACCCCGCGGACCATGAACACATCGGGCGAGATAACTTTACGCGGGTTGCCTTCCTCATAATAGAGGAACATATTACCCCCTACATGCACATCCGGGACCTCTCGGAAATACAGATCTATTGCATCTATCATATCTAAGAGGGTTCTAACATGTTTTCCACTTTCTGCCATCGGTTCACCGTCTGATTCGGGATAGACGAGTGTCGGGGCAGTGCCTATTTTTCTGTCCATCGTGCTATCTCCTTTGTTGGTTATCGATTTTCGGTTACTCTTTGAAAAGCGCGGTGAGACGTGCTTTGGCATCAAGGCATTCTTTCAAAATTTCGTCATTCATGAGAGGGCCTCCATCATATTTTATATCATAACACAAGTTCTCATGAAAGACAAGAAGTCTTCGGGAGTGCAACAGGGGCATTTATAGTAAAACCAAAAAATAATGTAACACTTTGGAAAACAACATGTCCGCTACTGCAGGGTTTTGCTTGGGGTCTTTGGTAGGGTGTTTCTGCGTATTTCTTCAGGGTTTGGAACCCCGCCTTCTATAGATGTCTCGTTAACTGTAGGTTTTACTATAGTTTTCTCTTTTGTAGCGTATCCTGTTAGGTTGCGCCCCATACACGCACCATAGGTGTCAATTTTAGTAAACAACAACCGTCTCGGTTCCCCAGACCCGGTAGGGTATTTGCTTGGGTATTTGCTTGGGGTGTTTTTGCTTGGGCATTTCTGCGTATTGCTTGGGTGTTTCTGCGGATTTCTTCACAATGTTTATAGCAGCGTGTGGCCAAAAAAGCCCCAGGTTTCCCTGTAAGCGGTTTTTGATAGGGTGTTTCTTCAGCATGTTTATATCCATAGTCGCTAAAATAGTCCGAAAAAATCGCTAAATTGACACCTATGGTTGCGCCCCATACACGTACAGACTAACAGTCTATGCTACAACGGTTTTCAGTGTATAGGTAGCAGGATGGATATTGAAAATAAGTTTCCAAACTATAAAACGAAATCGTCATGGGGGAGTACAACGGTATAGTCATTTGATACTATTTGCGGATTAGCATTTTTCGAGTGGCAGTAAAATCATCTGCTGTGAGTGTATAAAAATAGACACCACTTGCGACAGGTTCACCGAGTTGGTTTCTACCATCCCAATACACCGCACGACTACGGCTTTGATAAATCCCCGCGGCTTGATGTCCAAGTGCTAACTGACGGACGACCTGTCCGTTCACGCCATAGATCGTTAGTTTGACATCCGCAGGGGCTGCCAACTGATAAGGGATCCATGTCTCTGGGTTGAACGGATTTGGATAGTTCGCCAAGAGCCTACTTTTCTCTGGTATAAAGGTATCCAAGAGCTGTTCAAGTTTTGCGATTGTGTGTTGCCATGCAGGCGATCCATCATTTGCGTGTTTGAGTATATCAAGAGCGTGTTGAACCCTCTTCGCCGTCATACCCGTATTAACGACGAAGGCACTGGGTGCAGCTTGCGGTGTTGTTTCCTCATCAAGATGTTGGGCGACAATGATGAGATCATGCTTATCTACGACACCATCTCCATTGACATCTACGCGTGGATTATCCGGGTTCCCATATCCGAGAGCGAATGTGACCAGCAACACATCTATTGTGTCAACGATGCCATCTTCATTGACATCATAGGGTGGGTATGCTGGCGTAATCTTTTTCACACCGACAGATATACCAGTTGGATTTGCGGTGATAGTCTCTCCTGTGCTTGTGCCTGCGACAAATCCGTGTAGTGTTACCTGCGTTTCTCCGGTGTCTTTGAGGGTAACTGTGACGGATAGCAGTGTGCCCTCTCCGTCTACACCGCCTTGTGTGAGCCGCGTAGCACTGACCCCGTTGATTCTACCCGCTGTGTTATCAATCGTGCCGCGTTGGAAGTGAGTTCTGCCGCCTGCTCGTTTTAGGAAATTGCCTTCCCTCACGCTGTTGACCTTTAGGATTGCTGGATCAAAGTGAATATTAGATTGCCAACCCGCTAAATCAGAGACATCGGCTGCCTTTAGGTGAAGGGTAAAGGTCGTATCCACTGCGAAGTCTGTCGCCTCTGTGGATAGAGTAAATCTATCAGCAGGCGGTAACACAGTGTATTGTGTGCCAGTCTCAAAACCGAAGAAACCACTCCACCCGCCCCAACTCTCATAGACAGCAACTAACAGCACATTTATACCTTGTTCCAATGTGGCTGTGAAACGGTCCTGGTAATTGTTCGACCAACGATCCCCTGCATAGGTGTGAACTAATGTGCCATTGAGCCAGACCTTGACACTATCACCACTTCCAACGAGCATGGTTGTCTGCTGTTCCTTTGGAGAATGTAATTGAATGGAACCGTAAGCGACATGGTTATCTACATCACCGGATCCCCATCCGATTTTATTCACAATGTCATTGATATTATTAGGACCTGTTGGTGATATTTTTGCAGATGTCCACGCTTTTGTACCGACACGGGTTCCGTTTATTGCACCGTCTGTCGCGATTTGCGTTTCAGTGACAGTGCCGCTGCTTATTTGTGCAAGAAAATCTATGCCTGATCGGACATCAAGATAGGTAGGTCCTTCATCTGTAGGTGCAATCATCCATAACCAGGGACCCTCTATTTTCGGCCCGCCTTGCAGGGAAGAACCCGGATTATTTTCTGATAGGATAATAAGCTTCTCAGACAACCCTTCCAACGGTGAAAAGTCAGCAATTGCATTTTCTCTAAGGTCTAAATACGTTAAGTTTGTTAGGTTTGCCAGTGGCGAAACATCGGATATAATATTGTGCTCAAGGTTTAAGTCATTCAATCGTGTGAGTTCTGCCAATGGTGATAGATCGGAAATTAAGTTGAAGGAAAGATGTAGTATTTTCAAGTTCTTTAGATTGCGCAGTGGCGATAGATCGGCAATTTGGTTGTCCACTAAGTTGAGATGTTCAAGTTGTGTGAGTTCTGCCAAAGCATCGATGTTAGTAATACCAGCGTTATGTATTTCTAAGCGTCTCAATGTTTTGAGTTGTCGGAAGGCATCGAGGGTTGTCAAATCCCGGTTCCCGCGACATTGTATCCATTTCAATCTGCGTGCGGATGCTAATACAGAAAAATCTGAGATACGGGTATCCCAAGCAGAGACACCTTCGAGGCTCGGTAATTTGGCGAGTGGCGATAGATCCGTCACAGAGGTGTTATCAATGCCGATACCTTTGAGACGCACCAACCCACTTAGAGATGACAAATCGGTAATATTGGTTTCCTCAAGACCGAGCCAATCAAGGCTTTTTAGATTTGCAAGCGGTGATACGTCGGTGATGTTGTTCCCGCGTAATTTTATGTTATTCAGCCGGATGAGTCCTGTGAGGGGTGTCAAGTCGGTGATTGCGTTTCGTCGGAGCTCGATACGTTGGAGTTTCGTTGCTTTCTCAAGCCCGGTCAAATCGCGTATCTCGGCATCGTCTGCGATAAGATGTGTTAATGTTTCCATTTCAGTGATTGTTATCGTTGAAGCATTCGGTTTGCCGAGTGCAGCAGCAATGGCAGCCTGTAAATTAGAATCTGGAATATATGCTACATCCCCCATAGGTGTGGGTGTCGGTGTCGGTGTCGGGTCTAAGGTGTTATCCGCTGAATTGAGTGCAGCGACTATATCTGCAAAACTTGCTGTCCATGCGTCTCTGTTGATAGTGCCGCCGCCTAAAAGTGCTGTTAATCCTAAGTTTTGTAAAGATTGTTTATCCTGTATCTGTTGCACAAACGCCTCTGTCTGTAGTCCTAAAGCCGCGGCAGCATAAGACGCATTTAGTGGTTGCTCAAACACTTCGTGGGCACGATGCACGGGTTCAATATCCTCAAATCCGCCTCCAGTCGCTTTTATGAGTGCCAGCAGATACTTTTGTGTATCTTGTTCAAGGAGTTTATCCATTTTATCTTGCCCGACATAAAGACGGAGTGCCTGCGTTTTATCATAGGTCGGATTTTCTGTGAGTTCAATGGTAGTTCGCATGACATCTTCAAACGTTTTCATGCCTTGGGTGTGGCAGCCGATACAAGACAGTCCGTTCCGCACAGCGGGGTCACTTGCTGCGGGGTTTGAAACAATATCGGTTGGGGCTTTATCAATACGGTTGCCTTTCTCATCAGAAATGTAGTAGCCTTGGAGTCCATTCGGCAGGTTGAAAACAATCTCGCCCCCATCGTGTTTGAAAGAGAGCGGGTGTGTCCGGATATTCTGCGCGCCGACACTTCCAGCGAAGTCGTAACTTTTCCAGTACGCACCATACACAGAGGTATGGCGTTCTACGACGCGATTGTTTGAGGAAACACCCGATTTAACGATCCCTGCACGTGAGACGCGGATGCCAGGAGATTGCTGTATATTTCGTGCCACATTTATGTTCAGTTGTTGTTCTAAGGCGAGGTCGGTATCCGGTAGACGCAGAATATCATGGTAAAGGGGCGGCAGCGATGCGGTCGCAAGAAACCAATCGGCGTGCAGAAACGGCTCTTTAGATTGCGTTTCTTGTCGGAGTTGTGTCAGTTTTTCAAACTGATCGGCTTCCGTTTCCAGGTTGAATTCAAGGGTGTAAGGGTAGTCTTGTTCAATTCGTTTCCAAACATCATCGCGCGTGTCCCACTCGTCCCATTCATAGTGCCGTAGGTCAATGTAAAGCAGTGTTTGTTGTGGGTCGATAGGGTGTGGCTTGGTAATATCGTGGCCCCAGGAAAGACTATTCACCAGTTTAGAAAGCGCGTTTCGATAGGTTTGTAGGTTTTCAGGCGTTTCGCCAGCGTTGTAAAGATGCGTCAGTGAAAAATAGCGCGCATACGGACGCTCATGAGGTTGCAAGCTATCAAGATGTGCTTTTATGGTGTCGAGCAGTGTATCTGTTGTAATAAAGTTGATATCTTGTTCAACCGTCCAATCCGGTGCGCCTTCGGCTATCCATCTCTTGAGGGTCGCAATCGCTTGTGGGGAGAGCGCAGGCTGTCCGAGTGGCATCCGTTTCGCTACATCCTTCGTGATAAGTCTTAGATAGAGTTGGGAAGCATCAGGATTGTTTGGCACAACACTGCCACCCGCAATGAGTTGGTCCCTGTCTGCTATCAGAAGATTTTCTGTAAAAGAACCACCGGGACCGTGGCAGTTCAGACATTTATTTTCAAGAATAGCGTAGGCTTGTTGTCCAAGTGTATCTTGTGCCCGGGCAGTGTTTATGCCAAAAACAATAATAACTAAAAGTACAATAAAAAGGATACGGTTTTTCATAAGGTGTCTCCTTATTTTATGATGAGCATCTTACGGGTCGCTGTGAAATCGTTCGCAGTCAACGTGTAAAAATAGAGACCGCTTGCAACAAGTTCACCCAGTTCGTTTTTCCCCTCCCAATACGCGGCACGACTTTTGCTTTCATAGATACCCGCAGGCTTAGGTCCTAACGACAACTTCCGAACCTGCTGCCCATCCGCAGTATAAATCGTCAAGGTGACATCCGCTGCAACTGCTAACTGATAAGGTATCCAAGTTTCAGGATTAAATGGGTTCGGATAGTTCACAAGCAATGCTGTTCGCTTCGGTACTCTGACCCTCTCCAAAAGTTGTTGAAGTGCTGCTATCCCTTGTCTGAAGGTAAGGGACCCATCATCAGCAGTCTGTGCCTGTTGTATCCAAGTATTTAGCATCGCTGGCGTGAGTTCGGTATTTTTTGTTAGCAGAACAGGTGCTGCAGGAATACCGGTTATTTCGCCGAGATGGCTTGCGACAAGAACTATATCCGAGATGTTCACACGCCCATCACCATTAACATCTGCTCGCGCGTTCGACGGACTCGATACGCCAAAGAACTGTCCTACAAGGACCAAGTCTAAAACATTTATCTGCCCATCCGTATTCACATCATAAGCCGGTATCTTCTCGCGTGAAATCGGTTCATTGACTGTATAGTCTGTATCAACGTCAAATCCAAAGGATGCGTGCCATCGATTGACATGGTTTGGATGGTTGTCAAGCCCAACTAACAACACATTTGTTCCCGCTTTGAGCGTAACAGGGAGATAAATATGGTATCCTTCTTGCCAATGTCCGCTGTTTTTCTCGTAAACCACATCACCATTGAGATAGAGGCGAATGCCATCTCGGTGTCCAACGAATAGGCGTGTCTGTTGTTCAATAGGCGATTCTATCGTCGCAGAACCATAGACAATCCCATTGTTTCCGACTCCTTGACGCTTCAGCATCTCACCGATATTATTGTTCCCCGAGGGCGCAATCGTATCTGCTGTCCAAACGTTATTGCCAACGCGTTTGCCTTCCGATGCCCCCACGGTCGCGACCTGCTGTTCTGTTCCGTGCCCATCACTTGCAACCGATAACGCATCTCCATCAGTCATACGCTCGCCAGCAACAAGCACCCAAAGCCACGGTCCCACAATCTTCGTGCCACCGGTCGGAAAGGCTGGATTGTTGTGCCAAACAATAACAGTATTTTCAAATAAGCTGTCTATCTCAGTTACATCTGATACAGCATTGTGGGTAAAGGCTAACCATTTCAAACGCGGTAATCCGGCAAGCACCGATACATCCGATATATCGTTTTCACTCAGATTCAGCCGTGTCAAGTTTGTGAGGTTTGCTAACAAAGAGATGTCTGTAATGTCGTTGCCCACCAGATATATCTCTGTGAGGTTCGTCATCTCTGCTAACGCAGAAATATCCGATATTTCACCACCACAAATATCAAGCACGCGCAGCTTCGGTAAGTCTTTCAATGGGGCAAGGTCTAATATCGGTGTGCCCCAAGAATGAATGCTGCGTAGACTCATTAACCCTGAAAGTGGTGTGAGGTCTGCGGGCGGATTGCCACTCATACCTATCCATTCAAGTTTTTTTAAATCCTTGATCGGCGTGAGATCCGTTATCAGATTGTCACCCATAGATAGAGCTCGCAAATTGTGTAAACCGGCAACCGGGGATAAATCTTCTATAATGTTATGATGCATCCCTATATGATGCAAAGTGGTTAACTCCGTAAGCGCGGATAAATCCGATATTGTGTTATGTTCAATGTTTAGAATATTCAAGTTGGGCAAACTTGATAAAGGTGAGAGATCCGATAGCGTTTCATTGTGATTAAGCTCTAACCAATATAACTTCTTTAAACTCGAAAGGGGTGAGAGATCGGTTATCAGGTTATGATTGAGATACAGTTCTCGCAGACGACTGGCAGCTTCAAGACCCGTCAAATCAGAAATGCCTCTGTCATTGGCTCGCAACACTTTCAACGATTCCATTTCCAATGCTGTTATCGGTGTGTCCGGTATTTTACCGAGTGTTTCAATAAGAGCACTGCGAAGGTTCGGATCCGGAATGTCTACAACCTGTGCAGATAATGACGGAATACAAAATAACAGGATAACAAAAACCATCCATACAGACTTCATCAAACACTTCTCCTTGCGTAGATACGATTAAATGAACCTTTCATACCTCACAAAGTGCTGTCTCATTTATTGCGGAATCGTCCCAACACCAGGAATGATCGTCCGGCGGCTTTTCAAAAGAACACCCAGGAGTTGTTTCTCATAAAACGATAATTCCGATAAAGGAAAATTCACCTCGTGAAGTTGATTAAAAAAAGCCGGATCCACGTGTGCGTAGACACCATCCCAATATGTAATCCCCCCTGGCTGTTGCTTTGGCAACTCGTTTTTTACGATGTCCTTAAGCAATCCTCTACCCGAATACTTATATTTTGTCGGTGTTATCTTCGTAACAGTCGGAGACAAGTTGCAAAATATCACCATTTCAGGCGTTTTCCATATCATTTCTTCAAGTCCATCCAGGTAAGTTTTGTGGGTGGTCGGCATGCCATGTTTATCAACGGCTTCCTTGATGAGATTATCGGCATTCGGGATCGGTGTTGTGGAAAGGTAACCTGCTGTCCGTAACATGTTATTCTTGAACGTATAGATGAGTTTACAATAGACACCATTGAGTTTGCATTTATAGACGATAGCGTTCTCGCTTCTCTCAAATACGGTATTGCCTGCCTCAGCAAGTTCCACGCGTTCTTTACTGTATCCCCACTTCACTTTGCGAAAGTGATACGCTCCGCCTTCAGATAGGAGGTTCGATAGCCTTTTGGAGAGTGAAGGTGCTTTGGCATCTTCACTCTCCAGCGGGACCTGTGAATCCCAACTCGGTATGTCAGTCTCTTGAAGTTGCTTTGAAGCACATCCCGCCAGCATCAGGACCATCAGCAGATAAACCGTGAGTTTCATAGTGATACTCCTTTCTCACCCTGTGCAGTTAAGCCACCACGGATCAACACATAGACTGTCAAAAACAGGATCGGTTTCATGGCAAATCCGCTTTTGGACATCCGCGTGTCCACAGTATTTTAACCCGAGTTGCCACCTTTATCCTTTTATCCAAAGAGCTGCTTTATAGTTATTGCGATGCCAAACAAAAATGCTTTCTGCAAGATATCCAAAAACCACTTGAAAGAGTTGAGGTATCCGATGCAGACGACATCCGATATCCCATGGATTTACAAATGGCAACGTGGGTTATAATAGGTCAATTTTAAATATTATTCAATCATTAAAAACAATTAAGCCTATATCCGACTATACACTATACAATATAGTAAGACAAACAACAAAGTATATCCATAAAAATTGCTAATTTCGCTTGAAGATACCTTTGCGAGGTCTCAGGATGTGATACAAACGCGGATTTGTTAGAGATTTGGCGCGAAACTTGGTAAAATACATTACTATTTTTACCACTGATGGGAAAATAGAAAAGTACAAATTGGAGAATACGAAGGAAGCTTTAACGCATTTAATTTGCTAAGCCCTATTAGGTTTATTTCCGACAATTTATGAAACAGGTCGTAAAAAAACAACGAAAATAACACCTTCTATTTCAAGGTAGCAACTTGGGTTATTTTATAAAAAACAGGCAGGTAACGCGCTGTTACCTACCTGTCCTCTGATCTATAAATGAGTGATGGAACCCCGACAGTCCGCCGCCAGACTTAATTCCGTGCTTCAGGTGTAACTGTCAACTTTACGCGTTTTCCGTCTCGTAACACAACAACTGCGACAGGTTCGCCAATCTTTACAGCGTCAAGTGCATAAGTGTAGTCGTAGATATTGGTAATCTTTTGTCCACCAAATTCAACGATGACATCGCCACCCTTTAAACCGGCTTTGTCAGCAGGACCTCCCGCACGGACACCGGAAAGTTTGACACCTGTGCCTTCTGTTGTGTAGTCAGGGATCGTGCCGAGATAGGCACGCAGTGTATCACGACTTCCCTGCTCCGACTGACTCCGTTCTACTCGGACGTACGCCGGACGTTCATCAGCACTGATTAAATCTGAAACGATGCCGTGTGCCAAACGCGCAATCCGTTCTATGCCAGTATAGTTGAGTGTGTCTGGATCATCGGTCGGTCGGTTATAATCTTCGTGTCCACCCGTAAAGAAACTCAGTACTGGCACCTCTTTCGGATAGAATGCCGTCACATCCGTTGGCAGGTAGGGGTCTTCTTGCAAGGTCAGATTAAAGCCGATAGGGACATTCCGCTTCTCAATCAACTTTGTCCATGCAGGCGATGAACCGACACCTTGCAAAATGAGTTTGTTGTCTCGGAGGCGTCCGACCATATCAAAGTTGATGTATGCTGCGACCTTCTCTAAAGGGACAACGGGGTCATTGACAAAGTAGGTAGATCCAATGAGTCCGAGTTCCTCACCTGACCAGAGTGCAAAGATGATGCCTCTGCGGAACTTTTCGGGGTATTTCTGGTATGCCTCACTGAGCGTGGTAGCCAAGTCCAGTACGACAGCGGTGCCAGAGGCATTATCATCCGCGCCGTTGTGAATCTGCCCCTCTTCACCCTTCCGAGCGAGTGAGCCAATTTCACCATGACCGATATGGTCGTAGTGCGCGCCTACAATGATATACTCGGTTTCATCTGTTAATTCCGATGGTGCGAGAAGCGCGACCACGTTCTGATCGGTTTTCTTGACTTTCTCAACCGAGACCACAATCTTGATTTTCACATCCGGCAGTGGAAATTGGCCAAGGAAGTGTGGATTTTCCGTATCCAGTCCGGATTGCACGTCCTTTAAGTTTTTACCCGATGGGCCAAAAAGTGCATTCGCGACGGTATCACTGATGGATGCTGCGACAATCCCTGAATCTGCGAGACTGCTATCAAAATCAAGTGGGATCAATTTGCCTGCGTTCGGGGAGTTCGGTCCAGCCACGACAAGAAACGCCTTCGCGCCTTGCTCACGCGCTTGCATCGCCTTGTAACGGAGTCCCGCATACCGATTGAGTTGTTGACGGCGTTCGGGTTCAACACCCTCCGGCACATAGCGGAGTGCAACGACGATCTTATCTTTCACATCTAAACCGGCATAAGCGTTATAGCCTTCCCCCAACTCGCCGGGGACGATTAACCCATACCCGACAAAAACCACTTCACCTTCAACGATCCCATTGCGTGAGAAAGAGAGTGGTTGGAAATCGCGTTCCACGCTGAATTCCATCACCTGCTCGGAGCCGTGCGTTTGGCGTGTGATATGAAACTTGTTCTCCGCTGCTATAATCCGTCTGCCAGCAGTGAATTCAAATTCTTGGAAGTAACTCCCCTCATCACCGATAGGTTTGAGGTTAAGTTGTGCGAATTGCGTTTCGATGTGTGCCGCTGCACGTTTCGCGCCTTCGGAGCCGGTCATCCTACCTTCCAGCTCGTCAGACGCAAGGAATTCTATCCGCTGCTGGATGCTGATTTTCGTTATAGCCGATGCGTCATGCGCCTCGGTGGCATCCTTTGCCCGCAAGTCGAAAATCGGTATTGGGGCGTTATGAGCTCTTGGAGCCAAAGAGATGGCTTCAAGTGCAGCTTCGTGATTCCAGTCTGCAAGATAGAGTTGCGAAACCTCTTGACTGTTTCGATTCGAGGTCCAGCACAACTGGTTTCCGTCGGGTGAAAAGACAGGGAGTCCATCAAAACCTTCGGTTGAGGTAACGCGAACAGGTTCATGTCTACCTTTTGCATCAACGAGATATAACTCAAAATTAGAGAATCCGAGTTTGTTGGAAGCGAAGATCACATAGACACCACTCGGATGGAAGTAGGGTGCCCACGACATGCTCTTGAAATCGGTGAGGCGTCGCACATTTGAGCCATCTATCTGCATCGTGTAGATGTCGGCTTGACTCCCGTCAGGCGTGAAGTGTCGCCAGACGATATGTTGTCCATCAGGTGTGAAAAAGGGACCACCATCGTACCCGGGTGAATCTGTCAAGCGGGTCTGATCTGACCCGTCGGCATTCATGATATAGATTTCGCCGAAATAGGCGGGGTCAACTTCAAATTGCTTCAGGTCCTTCGGAGAGAGTTGATCTTTAGGAT
>PYJC01000122.1:0-11974 GCA_003635255.1 Candidatus Poribacteria bacterium
TTCGTCAAAATAGCGGATGATTTTTTTACCCATAGAACTGTTTTTGAAGAAGTCAGCGAATTATTAACTGCGCATCTTCGCGAGAATGAGACGATAACTGTTGCTGAATTCCGTGAAATGGCGCAAACCTCACGAAAATATGCCGTGCCGTTCTTAGAGTACTGTGACAGTCAGAATCTCACAATTCGGGACGATAACGTCCGAAGATTACACCCGCGGCACTCGCAAACATAAACACATCACTTTACTTTGTGCAGTGGATTACATGGGCTCTTGATGGAGGTTCAGATTCCAAACACTGTTGAAATTAACCGAAAACCATCGTGGAACGATGAGCAGATTTGATAGTTTAAAAAATTATGGGGGAGGATAGGGTCCGGTGGCCCTACCGGTCTTCAAAACCGGCTTGTCCATGCATGTGGATAGGTGGGTTCGACTCCCACCCTCTCCCGCCATCTGTATAGCAAAGCGGATACGGAAAAATGCTAAAAATGCTTCCGATAGTCGATGCAAAAACAGATCAACGTCGTCATCCGTCGTGGATCAAAGCGCGAATTCCGGGCGGCGATAACTACGCCGAACTGAAAAAGCTCATGCGGGATCTGCAACTTCACACCGTTTGTGAAGAGGCGCGATGTCCGAATATCGGTGAATGCTGGAACAGCCGTACTGCCACCTTCATGATATTGGGCGATGTCTGTACGCGCCGATGCATGTTCTGTGCCGTAAAAAAAGGAGTGCCCGGGGGCATTGTTGATACTGATGAACCGAGACGACTCGGAGAAGCAGTCAGTTACCTCAAACTGAAACACATCGTTATTACCTCAGTCAATCGCGACGATCTCAGTGATGGCGGGGCAAGTGTCTTCGCTGAATGCATCGCCGAAGCCCGAAAACATCGTCCCGGATGTACGGTGGAAGTGCTTATCCCCGACCTTGAAGGAAATTGGGATGCGCTTAAAATCATCGTGCAGGCACGTCCAGAGGTGCTTAATCACAACACCGAGACAGTCCAGCGTCTCTATCGTCGCGTCCGTCCTTATGCGAATTATCAGCAGACCCTGACACTCCTCCAAATTAGCAAGCAACTTGATGCACAGATGCTCACGAAATCTGGTCTTATGGTCGGTTTAGGTGAAACTGTGACAGAACTCTTAGAGACGATGCAAGACATTCGCAACACTGGGTGTGATATTCTCACGATAGGGCAATATCTCTCACCTTCTGCACGCCATCTTCCGATTCAACGCTATTATACGCCTGAAGAATTTGACGAACTCAAAGAAGCGGGCATAGAGATGGGGTTTCGGCATGTCGAATCGGGACCCCTGGTTCGGAGTTCTTACCACGCCGGAGAGCAGGCAAGATTAGGACAACACTAAGACAGTCTTGAACCACTTCCCAATGACCAGCGCTATACACAGATTACACTCACAAGAATAGGTGCGGAAAACAGATGTTGATGGCTGAAGCTAATCGCTGATGGCTGATGGCTAATTAAGGTTTACATAAAACCTGATTTTTGATAGACTAATATCTGAAGCATGAATTCTTGCAGCGATGCGAAATACCTCGCGTTTCCTTCATAACACGGTTTCTCAAAGAGAAAAAAATTGGAACTGTATCACTACATGGATAGGGAGGCGGACATGAACAGGTATATTTTTTCGGAAGCAGTGAACGGGTGTATAAACGCAAAACGCTCAAGTTTTGCCATCTTTGTGACAATCTTAGTACTTGTTGTGATACCGGGCACCGTTACAGCCAATCCTGCTGCAGATATCCAACCTGTCACCAACGAGATGTTACTTTCTGCACAAGAGGATCCCGAAAGTTGGCTGATGTATGGACGAGACTACAGGAGTTGGCGCTACAGCCAACTGAAACAGGTCAATACGGAAAACGTCAAGAGACTCGTCCCGAAATGGGCATTTCAAATCGGGACACCCTATGATAAGTTTGAATGCACACCGCTTGTTGTTGATGGGGTAATGATCATCACCACGCCTTATAGTACGATTTATGCTGTGAATGCGCGAACGGGTAAGGAAATATGGCGGTACGATTATGAACTCCCCGACGATTTAGCGATCTGCTGTGGAATGGTCAATCGTGGTGCCGCGATTCGTGGCGATAAGATTTTTTGGACGACCCTTGATGCGCATCTCCTTGCCCTTGATGTGAAAACCGGCACGGTGCTATGGGATAGAGTCGTTGGCGACTTGACGAACGCCGAATCTTTGACTGTCGCGCCGTTAGTGGTCGGAGACAAAGTCGTTGTCGGTATTTCTGGTGCAGAATACGGCATTCGCGGTTTCATTGATGCCTATTATGCTGAAACAGGCGAGCAGGCATGGCGGTTCTATACCGTCCCCTCGAAAGATGAACCCGGTGGTGAAACGTGGGAGGGCGACTCATGGATGACAGGTGGCGGATCTGCTTGGGTCACCGGTTCATATGATCCGGAATTGAATCTTATCTACTGGGGGACAGGTAACCCCGCGCCAGACTGGAACGGCGATGTTCGGAAAGGCGATAACCTTTACACCGACTGTATTGTCGCGTTGGATGCGGATACAGGAAAACTCCAGTGGCACTTTCAAGCGACACCCCACGATTTATGGGATTGGGACGGTGTAAGCGAACCCGTACTGATTGATATGGAGATTGATGGTTCACCGGTTAAAGCGTTGATGCAAGCGAACCGCAACGGCTATTTCTATGTCCTTGATAGAACAAATGGAAAATTTTTATATGCGACCCCTTATTGTGAAATGAACTGGTCTGCCGGACTTGATGAAAATGGTCGTCCCACTGTCAAACCCGGTGTATCTACCTCAGAAGAGGGAACGATCCGCGTCTGTCCGGGTGTTGAAGGTGGGAAGAATTGGCCCCCCTCTGCCTATAATCCGCTCACAAACCTGCTCTATGTGTCTTCTTTGGAGCTTTGTGGCTCTTTCCATCAAGGGCGTGTCTTCTACCTGAAAGGTTTACCTTATCTTGGAAGTGGCATGACAGCGGAAAGGGAAGAGGATGGCGATATGATAATGTGGGGACATATCAGCGCAATTGATGTTTCTACGGGTGATATTAAGTGGCAACACAAAACGAACTTTCCACAATGGGGTGGGTGCCTCACCACAGCTGGCGGTCTCGTTTTTGCGGGCGATTTAGAGGGAAGGTTTATGGCACTGTCAGCAGAAACAGGCGAAGTGCTTTGGGATTTCCAAACCGGATCGGGCGTTTTCGCACCGCCAATTACCTATCAACTTGATGGAGTCCAGTATGTCGCGGTAGCATCAGGTGCCGTGAAGTATGCCGAAGTCAATGCTCGTCAAGGTGGAACGCTCTTTGTGTTCGCACTCTTCGATTAATGTTATTTGGACTGGGAGGTAGGATCGTGAAGCACTATATTGTTTTTGGGGTTGTGTTTTTTACATGCCTTGTCTTGGTATTACCGAATGCAAGTGCTGTCAGCAACACGTTGGAAGAGATTCGAGAAAAGGGTGTTTTAACAGTCTGTATGGATGTCCGAAATCTGCCTTATTCTAATGCTGACCCTGAGCTGCCTGGATTAAATGTTGAAATCGCACATCTGTTGGCAGAGGCACTTGGGGTCGAGCTGGAACTCCACTGGCTTAACACCCTCCGCGATAGTCTGCTCGCTGACATGCTACGCGGACATTGCGATTGTGTGATCGGCATCCCGATTGAAGAACGCGCGATGAGTGAATCCATCCAATTAGGTAAACGCGTCGATTTCTCCAAACCGTATTATGGGACCGGTTATGTATTGGTAAAGCGGAAAAGCAACCAACAGTCCCCTAAAACTTTGCAAGACATCAAGTCTGAAACGATCGGCGCGGAAGGCGGCTCCATCGCAAGCGACGTGCTTCGACAGCAAGGCTATAATCGTCGTGTCTATGGTTCGCAGATTGCCATCCTCAACGCTCTCCAGAAGGGGCAAATCGCTTACGGCTGTGTCTGGGCAAACGCTGGTTGGTTGATTGAGAAGGGTTCCCGAATTCAGCAGGCAGAACAGGTAAACACCGTTTACCCAGAATTGGAAATTGTTGAAGGGTATATCCCTGAACCTCGCTTCCGTTGGAACATCTCTATCGCTTTCAGCAAAGATACACCGGAACGCAGCACCCGTGATTTTCAAGACACTGTTAACAAAATCATCGAAGAGAAATGGAGTGAGGAGAAGCTCAAAGAGCTTTGTGAAAAATACCATCTACCTTACTTCCGCCCGTTTCAGGAGGATGAGCAAAAATGATGTACTCCACTTACAAGTTTCTGAGGGTGCTTTGTAAGCGTACACCTTCTACCACAAGTATGGCGTGGGTGATTCTCTTTCTCCTCTCAGGTGTGAGTCTCTTCCTTTTTGCACCTGTAAATGCCCAAGACTTGGAGGTGGACAGAGCCCCTGAAGTGCCGCGCGAAGACGACACTGATGAAGATGTTATAGATGGCGCGTTCTATTTTCGTCTGATGTGTTGGGGGTGTCATGCGGGAGAGACGCGCGGTGGTGAAGCACCGGACCTCTTTAAACCGCAGTGGCTTTACGGATGGACCGATGACGGTATTTTCCAAACTATATTTAACGGGCTTCCAGGAACCCCGATGCAAAAATTTGGGGGCAAACTCTCTGATGAGGCGATTCATATGATTGTCGGTTATCTTCGTGAAGAACAAGCGAAAGCGGCAGGGGTCTCCTTGGAAGCGGTGAAACCTCCTGAGGAATGGAGACCGTATATGGAGGGGGATGTCAAAGCAGGAGAAAGCATATTTTTCTCAGATGGATATGCTTGTGGTAAATGCCACACAGTTCACGGCAGGGGTGCCACTGGTACTGGTGGTGAGATAGGTCCTGATTTGACCTACATCGCTCGGACGCGTTCCCTACAATTCGTCGTGGAATCCATCCTCAATCCGCGGGCCCATATCGCCGAGGAATATGAACTGCTCACGATTGTCACCAAAGATGGAGAGGAAGTTACGGGCAGGAAGCGATATCTGTATGATCATAGAGGGAATAAGAATACCGAGGTTGTGCAGATACTTGATAGTTCAGGGAAGTTGTGGACGACTTACTTCAAAAAGGATTTACAGAGTAGTCGCGTCCCCAAAGCGGGTGTCATGCCTGAAAATTATGCGGATATTCTTTCAGTGAAGCAGATGCATGACCTTTTGGCGTATTTGTTTACGTTGAAATAGGCATCAGCAGTCAGGTCGCTTCGCTCTCAACATTTAACCGCAAGGAAAATTTAAAAGATGATACGTGTAATTATTAATGGGGCATGCGGTCGTATGGGACGGCTCATCATTCAAGGCGTTACCCAGCAAGCCGATATGGAAATTGTTGGGGCGATTGAATACCCCGAACATCCACAAATCGGTAGCGATGCTGGTGTTGTCGCAGGTATTAGCGAAATCGGTGTAGCGATCACAGGTGAACTCAACGATGTGCTCGGAAACGCGGATGTTGTGATTGAGTTTTCAAAACCCGAAGCAACGTTAGAACACCTCAGACAGGTTGCTGCGGCAGATAAAGCGATGATAATCGCAACAACCGGGTTTAACACCGATGAACTCGCGGCTGTCAAGGACCTCGCATCACAGATTCGGTGTGTGATGGCACCGAACATGAGCCTTGGGGTCAACGTTATGATCCAAGCCTTGGAACTCATCGCCAAAGCCCTTGGAGACGATTACGATATTGAAGTTATAGAGGCACACCATAACCACAAAGCAGATTCACCGAGTGGTACCGCACTGCGGTTAGCGGAAACCGTTGCCGCGGCATTAGAACGCGACTTGGACGAAGTAGGTGTCTACGGTCGGCACGGTATTGTGGGGGCGAGACCGAAGAAACAGATCGGCATCCATGCGGTGCGAGGAGGCGACATCGCGGGTGATCATACAGTATTGTTTGCGACCGAAGGTGAACAATTAAGTGTTGTCCACCGTGCGCACAGTCCCGAAGCATTCGCGAAAGGTGCGATTCGCGCTGCGAGGTGGGTCGTTGATGCGCCTAAAGGGTTGCACGATGTCAGCGAAGTCCTTTTTCAAAAGTAGTCTTAGAAGGTATACCGATGATTCGTGTTGTTATTACTGGTATTTGTGGGCGTATGGGACGGTGTATCACGCGATGTATTGCTCAACAAGGCGATATGGAACTCGTTGGGGCTATCCAGTATCCATTGCACCCGCAAATTGGGAGTGATGCCGGTGTTGTCGCAGGTATTGGTGCCATCGGTGTAGCCATCACAGGTGAACTTCACGACGCACTTCAAAACGCGGATGTTGTCATTGAGTTTTCAAAACCTAATGCGGCATTAGGATATCTTCAACAGGTTGTTAACACGGATAAAGCCATCGTTATTGGCACAACCGGATTTACCCAAGATCAACTCGCGGCAGTCAAAGTGCTCGCATCGCAAATTCGCTGCGTGATGGCACCAAATATGAGTCTCGGGGTTAATGTGGTGATCCAAGCACTCGAATTAATTGCGAAAGCCCTTGGAGATGATTATAATATTGAAGTGGTAGAGTCGCATCACAATCACAAATCAGATGCACCGAGCGGAACTGCGCTTCGGTTAGCGGAGACTATTGCTACGGCATTAGAACGCGACTTGGACGCAGTAGGTGTCTATGGTCGGCACGGCATTGTGGGTGCGAGACCGAAGAAACAGATCGGCATCCATGCGGTGCGAGGAGGCGACATCGCGGGTGATCATACGGTGCTGTTTGCGACCGAGGATGAGCAATTAAGTGTCGTTCACCGTGCGCACAGTCCCGAAGCATTTGCGAAAGGTGCAGTTCGCGCTGCGAGGTGGGTCGTCGATGCCCCCAAAGGATTGCACGATGTCAGCGAAGTCCTTTTTCAGAAGCATCACTAATTGGGCGTTTCCACATCTGCCACAAGTCGGCTATGTATTCGCTATTGTATGCATCACGACCGTATTTACCGTCGGTTGTGAGAATACAACGTCTAAGAAACCGGTACGCTACGAGTGGAAAACCGTCA
Organism: Candidatus Poribacteria bacterium; assembly: GCA_003635255.1. Classification (GTDB taxonomy): domain Bacteria; phylum Poribacteria; class WGA-4E; order WGA-4E; family WGA-3G; genus WGA-3G. The sequence goes on from PYJC01000122.1 coordinate 7,037, forward strand.
TGGAAGGTGATTGGAGTTCCCACCTATATGACGTGCATTTCGTTTCTGAAACGCAGGGTTGGGCAGTCGGTAATGCGGTTGATGTAATCCCCGGTCTCGACTTTGGCGAAGGCGGAGAGAGCCTAATCGTTCACACGTCCGATGGTGGCAACACATGGCACCGGCAGCACAGCGGCGTTTTCGGTAAACCGCTACGAAAAGTCTATTTCCGATCAGCGTTAGAAGGTTGGTGTATCGGTGAGGAGGGTGTACTGATTCACACGTCCGATGGTGGCAACACATGGCAGTCGATCAAAACGGACACAAAGGATAACCTCAATGACTTATTTATTACGAAAACCGTAGGCTGGATCGTTGGGGATTGGGGGACATTGCTCAAGACGACCGATGGTGGACAGACTTTTACTAAAGTTGACGGAAGCGTATTCGGCGAAAAATCCCTGAAAGGTATACACTTTGTAGATCAAAACTATGGGTGGATCATTACCTATAATACGCCGACATCGACAACAGCGGAAAATGCCGGTTATATCTATCAGACGATCGATGGCGGCGACACTTGGGAAGAACAATTTTCGACAGAAGCCGCTCTGTTTAACCTCCATTTCATTGACAGACAGACAGGTTGGGTTGTCGGGGATCGGCGGAGTGTCTTCGCGACCACTGACGGCGGCGAAACATGGCAATTCGTCACAGATGGAAGCAATCAACGCCATAAGACGAGTTATGGACAGCCCGAATATCTCGGCAAAGAGCCGTTGCATACCTTTACACTTTACGATATTGAGTTCACGGACGCACAAAACGGATGGATTGTTGGCGACTTAGGCGTGATTCTACATACCGCGTCTGGCGGAAGAGGAAAATGGAAACATCAACGCGGCGGACCCCGCTATCATAACAGTGCTGATGCTGTCCTGCTCGGTGTTGACTTCGTTTCCAAACAACTCGGTTGGGTCGTCGGTGAGAACGGCACGATTCTCCATACCCGCAACGGCGGTGTAACGTGGGAATCACAATCGAGTCCGAGCCACCTCTTGGTAGGTGTATGTGCTATTTCACCAGAAGAAGGATACGTTGTTGGGGATCGGGGTGCTATCCTACGAACTGAGGATGGTGGTACCGTGTGGAGCGCGCAGGATAGCCGCACGACGGAGTGTTTCGGGGCCGTTCACTTTGTATCTCCGCAAAAAGGATGGGCAGTCGCGGAAGCTGGTGTGGTTTTGCAAACTACAAACGGTGGGGCTGTGTGGGAACGCCAAACTTCAGAAACGCAGCAGGTTCTACTTGGTCTATTCTTTGTGGATGAAAAGACCGGATGGTGCGTCGGGAACGGTGGCGAAATTATCCATACGGATGATGGCGGGCAGACGTGGAAGCGTCAAAAGAGTGGAACAACTTGGAATCTCTTTGATATCCACTTCACCTCTAAACATCGTGGTTGGGCAGTTGGGATGAATGGTACAATACTGTCCACAGTCGATGGGGGCAGCAATTGGCGATTGGCATCTATCAGCGAACGGCACCCATTTTTTTACCTTGATGCTGTCACCTTCGTCTCACCGGAAATTGGATGGATCGTCGGATGGGATCTACGCGGCTTGGGGATAGATGGGCTAATTCTGCACACGGCGGATGGCGGAAAAACATGGCAACGTCAAGAGAGCCATACCGGGAATTTCCTTGACGACGTATTTTTTACTTCAGCAACAGAAGGTTGGATTGTTGGAAAAGAGGGGCTTGTTCTGCACACAAAAGATGGTGGCCAAAATTGGCGACCGCAACGTACAGATACCCGAACAGATTTAAAAGCTATCTACGTAAGTAGCGCGAACAGCGGATGGGTGGTTGGTCAAAACGGGACGATTCTCAAATATGAAATAGTTACCAGTAATCGGTAACCAGTTGCCAGTTAAAGAGGTTTCTTTCTGGCAACTGGCAACTGGCAACTTCTTTATCGGAGGTCCATAGTTAGAAAAATGACAGACGAACAAAAATATCTATTCGACTTGCAAGGTTTTATCGTGCTAAAGGGTGTTATCCCGCGAGAAGTGATCAGCGCATGCAACACTCTGTTAGATCAGTATGAAAATATGCCGTCTGAAAACTATCCGCCGCCGCTGTGTCTTGGTACAGAGCGGACGGAAAAGGAACTCTATATCTCCAATATTATGGAGGCAGATAGCACCTTCAACGCGCTGATTGATATTCCAGAGGTGTTAGACGTGATTCAAGGCGTAACCGGAGGTCCCTACCGTCTCAATCATACCTACACGATTTACCGATGGGGCGGTGGTTATACTGGTTTGCACATGCACGGCACACCGATTATTCCGAAATGTCAGTATCACTGCAAAAATGGGGAGATGGTATCAACCTTGACAAAGGCTGTTTTCCCGATGTTGGATTGTGATGTGGAAGACGGATGTTTCGCAGTTATACCGGGGGCACATAAAAGCAATTTCCCAAAACCTTGGGGAGGGCATCCTGATGAAAATCCTGTGCTAACTCCGATTCCGGCGAAAGCAGGTGATGCTATCATCTTTACAGAGGCGTTGACGCACGGGTCTGTCATCAATGTTTCCGGTAGACCGCGGCGGACGCTCTATTACTGTTATAGTATCGGCTATATGCCAGATTGGGGCGGGCAAGGCTTGCATTTTAGTCCAAACGTTATGGAGAGTCTCAGTGAAGCCCAACAGGCAATCCTTCATCTTAAATAGTTGTCAGTTATCAGTTACCAGTTATCAGTTAAGAGGATTCTTGTGGCAGTTGAGGTCACTGTTCAAGCAACAGCAAACCTCTTTAACTGACCACTGATAACCACTGAAAACTGAAAGATTTTTCGCAGAAAAATCGTACTGATAACTATTCCTCTGACAACTGATAATTACTAAAGGAGAAAATTTTGGTTACACTCGCAGAACGGTTACAGAAACTTCCACCCTATCTCTTTGTGGATTTGCGCCAAAAGATACAAGCGGCGAAAGCACGAGGTGTTGACGTAATTAGCCTCGGTATTGGTGATCCCGATATTCCAACGCCAGATCCGGTTGTTGATACATTGGTGCAGGCGATCCAGAATCCCGAAGACCCCGATCGGCACCGCTACGGATGCGACATCCCTGTTGAGGATTTCTCACAAGCGGTACTTGATTTCTATCACCGGCGTTACGGTGTGACGCTATCCGATGATCAGGTCGCTACTACGCTCGGTAGTAAGGATGCCATTGTTAAATTAGCACTCGGGATACTGAATCCTGGCGACATCGGCATTGCAGCGAGTCCGGGGTACCCGACCTATAATATCGGGCATGTTTTTGCGAGCGCGACGACTTACTACGCACCGCTTCTGCGAGAAAACGATTTTTATGTTGACTTTGACGCTATTCCTGACGAGATAAAACGCCTCGCCAAAGTTTTGTGGATTAACTATCCAAACAACCCGACAACCGCGACGGCTGACCTCGATTTCTTTGCGCGTGCCGTAGAATTTGGACGACAAAACGGTATCCTCATCGCACACGACAACGCCTATAGTGAAAACACCTTCGACGGGTACCGTTCACCAAGTATCTTACAAGTAGATGGTGCTGCCGAAGTCGCTGTTGAATTCTTTTCATTGAGTAAAGCGTTTAATATGACAGGGTGGCGATTAGGGTTTGTTGTTGGTAACCCAACTGCTGTTAGTGCTGTTAAGACTGTTAAAGACAATATAGACAATGGTTCACTCCGCGCCCTTCAGTTCGCTGGTGCGAAGGCACTCTCAATCGCTCATGAAGTCACGCCAGCAATAAACAGCGTTTATCAAAAACGCCGGGATATGGTGGTAGATGCCCTCACAGATAGCGGGTGGGCAATTGATAGACCGAAGGCAACGATGTACATTTGGGCACCTGTCCCCCCGCGTTTCAACGGTTCAAGTGGCGCGTTTGCAACGGCACTCCTTGAGGAGGTAGGCGTTGTCGTAACACCCGGGCTTGGATATGGTCAATGGAGTGAAGGTTACTGTCGAATTTCTCTGACGTATCCAGATGAAGTCATCAGTGAAGCGATTTCACGGATCCGCGATTTCGCCCATTAATTATTAGGTCAACTTCTCAACGAAACGACTCTGATCGGTAAAAGATTGTCAAGTACCCCCCGCTAAATCAGGGGGAAACCTGTAGAAGTGATTAGCTCCAACAGGTTTCCAGTTGCAATAACTGATTTCTCGTTTCATAGAGGATGGTATCCCATACCTCTCCACGAAGGGCGCAAGCCGCCCTATGTAAAATATTTAGAGCCGCGTTGTGGTCGCGGTCCAGTTTAAGCCCACAGGATTGGCAATGGAACACACGCTCCGACAACTTCAGTTTGATAGGCGATTTCTGACAGCACTCCGAACACGTTTGACTCGTGTGATGGGGTGGCACTTGATGGAAATGTTTGCCATCGCGTTTGGCGACCCAGTCGCACCAATCAAAGAACATCCCCCACGACGCATCAGCAATAGACTTAGCAAGGTGCCGGTTCTTTACCATGTTACTCGGCTTGAGTTTCTCGGCAACAACAGCATCAAAACCTTTATGGTGAAAAAGGTCATAGGCGGTTTTCGCCAGAAAGTCAAGTGCTTCTGGTGGCGCAACTCCGCAAAAAGCCACTGTTCTTCTGTTTTCGTCGGCTTCGCACGGAACTTGAATGTCAGTTTCATTTGACGATCACACATCACACTTTTAACCCCTTTGTAGTGGGTAGGCAGACACATTACCAAGCGGTAATGCTACAAATGTCTGCCTGTGTGATACATATATTAAATCACAATTTACTAAAAATGTCAAGTGTTTTTTCAAAAAACGCTATGGTCTAATTCACGAGGGCGGATTTTCCTCCCCCGACTAAAGTCAGGGGTTTCCAATCCGTAAACTTGGATGATAGATACCAACTTTTGTTCAGCAA
>PYJC01000122.1:12152-12289 GCA_003635255.1 Candidatus Poribacteria bacterium
ATCGCGGTGGCGTGAGTCAGTTTTATGACAATACTTTTAGACCCTACGTTGGCTCACAGGACGGTTATGAAGGTGTTGAAGCGGGGGCACTCCTCGGACAAACGAAACAGATCGTTGAGGATAAATGGGGACACATC
>PYJC01000122.1:12534-29083 GCA_003635255.1 Candidatus Poribacteria bacterium
CCGATCTAAGTGTTGTCAACCCAATTGAGACGATAGCCGAAGATGCCTCCGGTAACCTCTGGTTCGGTGGCAATGATTTTCTCCTGCGATTTGATGGAAAAGACTTTGAACAGATTTTTCCAACTCGGACCTTCAGGGGACCGAGAGTAAGTAGGTCTTCGAGAGTAACCCCTGTCGGGAAAAGCGTATCCATTCAAATTGATACGAAAGAACGCCTCTGGTTCAGCGATAGTCGGTCCACGAGACGATGGGATGGCTCACGGTTACGGCGGATTAGAGGCGCGACGGGCTTTCTTGAAATTGAGGACAAATGGGGGAATCTATGGTTTATTAGTGAAGGTCGTGGGATCGAACAATATGATGCTGAGCTCAATCCGACTTCGCATAACAACGCTAATAGTAGACTTGGAAACGACGAAATTCGTACAATCTTTGAAGCCGTTGATGGTAAATTATGGTTTGGACACAATAACGGTGTGACAGTATTTGAACCGACACCAGCAGTTATTACGCATGCTGGACTTGGCTCCAGCAGGATTCGGACAATGTATGAGGATAGTAGAGGTTATCTTTGGTTTAGCGTCTCAGGTCATGTCGCACGTTATGATACGAAAACAGGTGAAATTACCAAGGCTTCATTAAGGTTGGGCACGGTTAATAGAGATGGACGGCGGCAGCAGTCTGAAATCGTAAAAATATTTGAAGTCGGCAGAGACATCTGGTTTATAAACGAACCGGGATCCCGGGGAGGTTCTACACGCTATACGTTCTTCCGTTACGCAAACGGAAATTACGGACATCAAATTTCCATCTCCATCCGAACAAACATCGGGCCGGGCGGCGAAAGATCGGATAGCAATACGGATGTCCTCGTTACCGAAGGCGAACACCCATGGATGGCGTTTGGTGGACATCTTTTCAAAGCGGATGCAACAGGTTTGTTATGGCTAACGGAAAGAGGTTCACAAAGAATTCTATTTGAAAAAATCGTCGAAAGGCAATCGGATACTTCAGTCTTGGAAATAGAGCCCGGAACGACTGCGATCACTGACTTATACAGAGATTCCAGCGATAGGTTATGGGTGCATTTTGAGAATGGCAAGGTAAAACGTTATCCGAAAAGCATTGATCTCATAGCATCTACAACTCAACGTGTCAAGCCGGATGAGCTTGACCTGAAAGCAACAAAACTCTTGACAGCCATGTCAAACCGCAAATGGTTTTTCAATGCGGTGACAGGTCGGTTGATATATTGGAACAACATCGAAACGGGTAGACCGACTGTACTTGGCGGAGAACCGACTGCTGCGCCATTGGCTGTGTGGCAGCACCCAACCCAAGAGAATGACGAAATCACGTTCCTCTTCTCCGATGTTCTCAAAACCTATCAGGGGACGAGGTTGGATACTGTTCGGGATATTAATAAACTCGCACCGATAAACGCTGCCGTGGCTTCTCAGGATGGGATTCTCTGGTTAGCAACATCCCGTGGCGCAGTTCGATACGATGGAACAACCCTAACGACTTATACAACAAAAGAAGATGGGTTTCTTGTGGACAACGTGCGTGATGTAATAGAGGATAGCCGCGGAAATATATGGTTCGCGACACGCGGAGGCGGCACTGTGCGATACGATGGCGAAACTTTCCACAACCGAACGACGAAAAACGGTTGGGCGCATAACAACATCTCAAAGATTCTTGAATCTTCTGATAAAGACATTTGGTTTGCTACTGAAGCGGGTGTTACACAGTATACACCGGCGCGCGGTGGACTGCCAGAGTGTCGAATTATCACCTTAGAAGCGGATAAATCTTACACCGATTTCTCATCTACTTTGGTGCTGCCCGCACGGGGAACCAAGATTTTCGATGTGCGAGGTATCAGTTCGCTTCGAGAAGGACTTTCCTATGAGTTTAAGTTAATTGGACTGGATACCCCTGGGTGGACGGAACTTTCAGCGGTGGAATTCTCACGACTTTCTACCGGTGCTGGTGTCCTGCCCGACGGTTGGACACCGCCTGCCACAGCTGGGTTGGCGAATCAACAGATCTTGGGTAGCCATGTTACACAGTCGTTTCAAAACCAAATGGGTACGCTGCGCATCCGATACACCGGGCTTAAAGCGGGCAACTACAGCTTCCTCATCAAAGCGTTTCGTAAAAACTGGCCCTACACTGAACCGCCTGCGGTGGTGGACTTTAATATCCCACCTCCGTTTTGGACGCGGTGGCGGACCTACTTACCGACGCTCATTTTCATAACCGTCGTTTTCACCTTGATTGGTCGTCTTGTCGTCAACCGACGGCACACACTCCAGCTGCGTAACGAAGTGCGACAAAGGGAAGAAGCAGAGATGCATCGTATCCGCGCTGAGTTGAGCGAAGCACAGAATATTCAGATGGGACTTCTGCCGACGGAGGCGCCCGACACGAAAGGGTTCGATGTTGCGGGTATGTCGGTGCCTGCGACACAGGTGGGCGGTGATTTCTTTGATTATCTCACTGTGTCAAACGGACAGACTGCTATTGCCGTCGCAGACGCTGCGGGGAAAGGGCTGCGAGGCGCGATGAACGCAGTGTTAACGAATGGGATGTTATATGAAGTCTCGCGTTTTGAATCCGAAGCTGCTGTCATTCTCAGTGACCTTAATACAGGGTTAGCACCACGGATGTATGGTCCGAGTTTCATCGCGCTTAACCTCGCTGTCCTTGATGAAACCGAAAAACGGGTTAACTACGCCAATGGCGGTCAACCCTACCCCGTTCTCAAACGAGGGACGGATATCATCGAAATTGAAAGTGGTGATCTTCCGCTTGGGAGTATGAAAAAGGTGGAATATGAATCTACGACTTTCGATTTAACTGAGGGCGATATTCTGATTTTCCATACCGATGGTCTCATTGAGGCACTTAATACAGAAGAGGAGATGTATGGGACGGAGCGCTTAAAGGAATCGGTTTCACGGATCCCTGATAATTTTGGTGCGGAAGCAACTGTCCAACACATTGTTAACGATGTTCGTGACTTTGTCGGTGAGGCGGAGCAATACGATGATCTGACAATCGTCGTTATCAAGCGTGGTGCTGATGTATAGATAGATGCAGGACCCTAAGCGTTTCTGAAATCGATAACCGTTTGCCGATACTCCTCGGGGAGACCGATGTCATAACGTTTCCCTTTGACAACGTACCCGGAAAACCCTTCTGCTTTCCGCAATTCATCTAAACAAGAAGTGAGTTGGAATTCGCCGCGCTCGCGCAGGTTATGGACAATATTTTGCTCAAGAAACTCGAAAATCTGTGGTTGAATGACATAGATGCCGAACACCGTCAAGAACTGGTCTACATCCATACCATCTACGTGTAAATGTTCCATTGCATACTCAGGGTCCGGTTTTTCATAAAACTCTGTTACAGATAGCAATGTATCCTCTTCTTTCCATACACCCGTGACGCATCCGAAGTTTGATAGATGCTCAATCGGTGTCTCTTTAAGTCCGACGACGCTGTGTCCTACCTGTTCATAAGCCTCTACGACTTGTCGCGCGCAACATCTTCCCTCATCTGAACCGTAGAGATGGTCACCGAGCATCAATAAAAAGGGTTCGTTTCCAACCCATTCCTTTGCACAATAAACAGCATGTCCGAACCCTTCTTGAACATCCTGCGTAACGAATGCCACTTTGCTGCCTAACTCCAGTAGATAGTCGCAATATGCCTTGTTCTCCTTACTGAGTTTGTTATAGTGTTCAATGGGCGGGGGGGTTTTGAAAAATGATTCAAAAAGTTCGATATCTCCTTGCTGGACAATGAGACAGATATCTTCAATACCTGCCGCTATTGCCTCTTCAACGATCGCCATAATTGCGGGTTTTGCTTGCCCGGAACTGTCAATCACGGGGAAGAGTTCTTTCTTCATCGCTTTTGAAGCGGGGAATAGGCGAGTTCCAAACCCTGCCGCAGGAATGACGGCTTTTCGGACGTGGCTGCCGGCTTCAATAACCAGTTTCAGGCACGACATCTTCAAATCCTGTTCGATAATCTCAATGACACGTTGTTGACTTTCTTCATCTTTGACAATGAATTGGGCGGACCCGTCGCCTTGTGAACCGACACCTTTACCGCCCCAGATATACGGCTGGATTGGTTCATAATTGAGGACTTTATGGAGGACTGGGGCTGTCAATTGCGAGGGACAGGCGGGGATGAGGTGTTTGTCGAATTCCGTCTGTGCACGGGTCATCAGTTTACCTACCAATTCTGCGTCTCCGTCGCGTAGTGCCTGATATGCCTCTTGTGTAATTTGCGCGCTAAGGGGACCGAGATAGTGTTGCACGTTCTTTTCTAATTCGCTTTCCGCGAATGGATAACAGTGATTTAATTGACTCAATATAAGGAGTGTATCTTTACCGGCACCGAGGTCAACAATTACAAAGTACATATTTTCTTGTACACTGAGCTCTGTGACATCGACACGATCGCCGTCGAATGTCATGAGAATAGGACGTTGATACGCACAGCCTTGGTCCATCCGTCCACAGCGTGAAGGTGTTGTAATCTCGCCTCGGTAGGCGTATTCCATTTCTCCGCGCGTCGTCATTTTAAGATCATAAGTGCGATTGAAAGCGCGTGCGACTAAGACACTGATCGCTGCACTTGATGATAACCCTTTTTTGACTGGCAGATCAGTGAGATAATTATCAATTTCCAGACCTTGAACCCGATAGTTCGTTAGGATCTGATATGCAACCCCGGCAGCGTAACTAAAAAATCCACCTTTTTCAGCTTCGGCAAGAAGAGCCTCCCTTTCCATCGGTAGACTATAGGGACCGTGGCGGGTACCATCGCTGAGAGTTGTCTTCAAAATCAGACGGGTGGGATGCGGTTTAACCTCGGCGTATACACCTTGGTTTGTGCTGGTTATTAACGTATAGCCCTTTTCGAGTTCTGCGTTTAATAGCCGGTGCCTTGCTGCCCAATCGCTGTGTTCCCCGAATAGACAAATTCTTCCCGGCACAAATAGTTTCATAGTTTTTCCTTGTAAGTTTTCAGAACGGAGCTGCCTACCCAGCAGACTCACTCAAATCGATATTGGATTGCTTCGGCAACAGCACGGTAGCCTATTCGACGGTAGACCGAGTTGGAAATTGGATTCCCCAAATCGGTGTAGAGAATACAACGCTGCCCGTCATCACGAATTTGCTTTGAGAGCCTCGCGACGCAAACGCTGGCGTACCCACGCTTTCGATTTTCTGGAGGTGTATAGACAAGCTGCACGCGTGTTACGCCTTCAACGGGGACTGTACGAGCTGCCATTGACACAGGTCCAGCACGGTCCCATAGCCAAATCTGTCCAGCGGGGACCCTGCGATCCACAATATCTTCGGCATCGATTTCTTCTACACCTATATCAGTGTAAAAGCGACGCACCCAGTCAACAAGGCGTTCTCGGTCATCAGAAACGGCTTTGCGAAAGTATCCTTTAACTCCGGTGGGTTGCTCCACTTTATCTATTTCATAAAGTCGCTGTCCCATGAACGGAACCACTGCCGACTTTTGCCGTTCTGCCCACTGCCCTGCAAAGTATGCTGCCGTTGCGGCATCTCCAACCACGCCCGGTAACTTTACCCCTACGTCTAATATCGCATCCACCACCGGTAACACCACTTTCGGTGCCATCGGTGTGACAACTGCACGAAAACTCAACGGAGACTGAAAGACAACACCACCAACAACATTTCCATCCGTCGCTACCCAGTAGCGACCGGGTTCATAGTGCGCAACTCGAGCGTGTAAAAGCGTCAGAATCAGATTATGGTGGACCGGTTTTGAACGCAAGAATACCTTTGCTTTTTCCAACACCCATCCTGCATCATCGCTAAAGGAGACTTCAACTGCCATACTTATATTATATTATGAAATTAATCTGTAGGTCAACCCGGTTTTTCATTAACGTACTGTAGAAGCACTCTCCGAATCGCGACTTCGTTTACGGTATGCGACTTTCTGCCCACTGGCACCGTTGTATCCAATTTTGTGCTGAAAGTACTTCGCCCAACGAAAGTGTTGGGGTCTCGGCTATTGACTGAAATGCGGTTTGTGCAGTCTCATAATCTTTTTGTTGATAAGCGTTGATACCGATTAACCTCTGGATTTCTAATATTAGTTTTCCGTGCTGTTGCGGAATCAAGCGTTCCACCGCTTGATGAAGGTATGCGTTGCTTATCTGCCAGGCCTTTTCTTTCTGGAGTAGTTCACCTGTTAAGAAATAGGGCAACCAACTCTCTGGTGCCGTTTGGATACATACTGACAAAAGTGCCATTTTTTCTGACACGGGTTTTGACGCAACGAGTACGTCACGAAGCAGTTCTTGAAGCGAGCGTTCTTCTCGCATTGCGCTATTCGGTTGACTCTGGACTGTATCAGGATAAGACAACGCTGCGATTCGCTTCATACGCCGTCGCTCAAATGTCTCATATTTTGTTTCAATAGAAACGTAGGCATCCATCGCTTTTTCATGTTCGGTCTTTAGCCAATAAATATCACCTATGAGCAATAACGCCTCTGGACTGAATCGAGTGTCTTCCGCGCTTGCGATGCGGTTCGCTAAGGATAACGCTTTCTCGTAATCCTGCATCCGATACGCACTGTACATAAGTCCTCGTAACGTGCTTAAGTTATTGGGTTCATCTGATAGCATTGTCCCAAAGGTCTCCACAGCGGTGGCAAAATCTTTTCGGTAATATGCCTGCCAAGCAGTATCTCGCAAGGCTGCCATTTCATGGGCACAAACCTGTTCAAAGACACTTGGTCGTTTCAGACGATACGTGGCGTAGGCTACATCATCGTCTTGCAACGGGACAGTTTCCAAAAACGTGTTCCACTCCGCTTCAAGCGCAGACAGATTTTTCGCGTAGTGTTTCACAAAATTACCGGTCGGAAAAACACCTTTAAATTTCTCTATGCCATAGGTGTCAACAAGAAACCGCACGAAGGAACCCGCTAATAAATAACTCCGCGAACCTGCGTGTCCCCAAAACCCAAGCCCCATAATGGCTGACAATGGCGGTGCAATCTCCATCTTGCGCATCGCCTTTGCCCATTGATGCGCTGTGAGTCTGCCTTCATCCCAATCCGCTGCGACCGCGATTCCTTCATGAAGTCCGATCTTTAGGCTCACTTTCAGCGGCGACCACGGGACAGTGAAGACGTGTGCCAATTCGTGCTTCAGGACAGGATGTGGAAAACCTTGGGCATGGATATGAAACCCATGTCCAAACGGATCTTCCACAGATGTGTTGCCTGCACCAATCAACTGCTTCTTCTGGTGAGTGGATGCATAGACATAAGCGCGGACTTTCCGAGATAATTCTCCACCCTCAGGTATGAGATATGCAGATACTTGTGCGTACTGGAATTCGCAATCCTCAACGATCCGTTCAATCTCCGCTTCAAGTTCGCGGGCATAGAAGATTTCAAAATGTGCGGTTTCGCGGAAGCCTCCAAGTTTTCGTGCGATATCGCCGCGAGTCGGGCGGATGCCTAATGCGCCTGCATAGAATTGGAAACCGAGTAGACAAACGATCAGCAGATATAACCCTACACGTTTTGTTGGTGGCTTGAACAGTTTTCGCCATCTCAGTTGGGGCATCAATCCTGTATTTCTACCTATTTCACAAATACTAACGGTAAGCCCGAAAAATAAGAGTGTCCAGAGTAGTGTTTCCGCGCGCGCGATCAGTAGTGTACTTGTTATCGGAATGACGAAATCGTAAATCGGTCCTGGAAAATACCCGAATGTTGGGTGGTACGCGAATACCGGCGGATGAAATATTAGATTGATAACCATTGGAATGCAAGAAACCGAAAAATATCCGAGATACGCCAAATATGCCAACCACCGTTTCTTAATCCAGAACCCGAAGAATGTTCCCGCTGCTGTCGAATATACGCAACTGATTACGGGTAGTAGAAAAAAAAAGAGGAAGCCTTCACCAAAATTGCAGTTTTTAATACGAAACGCGTTCAGTAGAATGATAACGAGCGGTAGTACGAGCAACCCGAAGTTAAATACCAACGCACTCCGATAACATCGGACGACGATTTGTCCCGCTGAACCCGTGAGTGCATCGGGTTGCCGCTTCATCTGCTGCACGACTGTGAGTGGCACATGCGCTCCAGCGAAAGAGATACCGAGTGCCAACACAGCACAAAACTCAAAAGCAAGGATGTTGAACAGCGGCATATTGGCAAGTATCAGTGCCAACGCACCGAATGCGATAAACCACAGCCAATATGAGAATGCCCTATGTATTGTCGGTTGTATGTGCATCTTCAGCAAATCGAAAATCGTGTTTATTGTTTATTTTATTCAGATAGCCGCTCTGTGTCAAGCAGAATTTCGTGTGCCTTAGGGTATTCAGTTGTTAGCAGGCAGCGAAGCATTTAATAAAGGTGTTGACTCACAACAGATATGTGCTGTATAATTAGAGCGATTGATTTGGCGAATCATTAAAAATTTTCGTGCCCTTTCTTTATCAATTACCACACGTTTATCCCCTTTGATCTTAACAACTTTTAACATGACACACGCGGATTTTGACGCGAGAAACACCTAAACTTCCAAAGCCTTCGGGCACTAACAGGAGACATTTTTTATGGAAAACAGGCGCACCGCTATCCCCGCGCTCAGATCACCTGACGACACAGATGTAACAACTTGGGAACTTCCTGAAGGCGCAATTGGCAGACTCGGACAAGGATGCCCACTGGATGTAGAATTCTCACCTGACGGTTCGTATTTCACCGTTGCAACCAAAATCGGGTTCTGGATATATGACACGGCAACAATGGCACCCCGTGCGTTGTGGGGCACCGAACGCGGGATGGTTAATATTGCGACCTTTTCGCATGATATGCGATGGATCGCCACTGGCGACCAGGACAGCTTTGTTAAGGTGTGGGATACACAAAATGGGCAGTGCGTTACCAAAATAGATTGGGGAAGCACTCGACAGGGACGTAATAGTGTCTTGCATGTCCAGTTTTCGCCGGACGGTCAATATCTCGCTGCGTCTGGCTTTGGACACAGTACTGTTTATACTTGGCGCACAGGCAATAAAACGCCTCTCGCGAGTTTTGCTGTTGAAGATCCGAAATTCGACGACTATAGGAAAAGGGGCGTGGACTATGACAGACATTTTCCAATCGCTTTTTCACGGGATAGCAATCTGTTCGCGTTTGTGTCTGCCCCGGACACGGTTACGATTTCAGACATAAATATCGGTAAAGATATCGCGAAGCTCACCGGGCACACCGCCCCGGTGCATACCCTCCTTTTTTCACCTTGTGGACAGTACCTTGCTGGTGCGAACGTTGGTGCCACGATTCAGATATGGGACATTCAGAACGAATCCCTTGTAATGATGCCCACTACTTATGAAGGAAATCGGGTAAGATTCGTTTATACGCCTGATGGTGTACTACGGGTTGCGGATGTTCATCGGAACAAGATTGTGATATGGGATGCGTCAAAAGGAGAAAAGTTAGACGTGTTTGAAACTTATAATTCAAATGACCGTCCCGCACGTTTCTCAGGCGACGGGAGGCAATTCGCAGTCTGTAGTAAACGGGATGATGTTCATGTTTGGAAAGAAGAAGCCCCCTCTACGGTAGCGTCACTTTCAGGGTTTAAAAGTGTTGCTTATGCAGTCGCATTTTTGCAGAATGGCAGAACGTTGGTCAGCAGTCATTGGGGCAGATCAAATAAGGTGTTTTGGGATGTTGCAAGCAGGGAAACACTGCGGGTACTTCCACCACTAACGGAACGCACCTCTTTACGGAAATCCATCGCATTGTCCCCGTGTGAAGAAATGTTGGCGGTTGATACAAGTAACCAGAGCATTGAGGTCTGGCATATTGCATCTGAAACTTTAATCGCAGAACTTACGGGACATGAGAATGAGACTTATCGCAGCATGGTGCTGGCGTTCTCACCTACAGGGAAATATCTTGTCAGTGGTGGGAAAAATGAGGCGTATGTATGGGATGTCGCGCTTTGGGAAAAACGGCATTCACTCACGGAACAGACAGACTCGGTTGTAGACATCGCGTTTCATCCGGATGGAAAATTGTTTGTCACTTCCTCCAGGAACGGTTCGACTTGGGAAGGGACGGCTCGGCTTTGGAATGTTGAAACCGGTGAACAAGTTGCTCCACTCCCTTTACCGGATGTCTTAGAGGATACCACCGGCTACAGAGGTGAGCCAGAGGAAATCGAGCGAGTCAGCAACGGTGGGAACCTACAATGGAAGCGATACTCATGGATTCAATCCATTGTGTTTTCGCCGTGCGGCACCTTGATTGCTGGGGCACTCGGCACCAATATCGTCGGCGGGTTGACCAACGAGATCCGATTGTGGGACACAGACACGTTAGAAACACGTATGATAATACTTCCTGGGCAACAGTGTAGGCGTCCGTGGGCATTGACATTTTCGCCCTGTGGACGCTACCTGGTTTCCGGTGCTTGGTGGCACAGCGGATTAGATAAAACCCCTATCCGGTTCTGGGAAGTGGCTACTGGTGAAAACGTTTATACCATCTGGAGTCACGCTACAGACGTCCAAGATGTCGCCTTCTCGTCAGACGGTTCGCTCTTGGCAAGTGGAAGTTATGACGGCACCATTCTGCTCTGGGATATGAAACCGTTTATCGGTTCTTAAGGGACTGCTTGCTGCAATAAAATTGGAGGTATTTGATGGAGAACCGACAATCACAGACAAACAGCGATGTGGCAACATGGGAACTCCCCGATGGCGCGATTGCCCGATTGGGACCAGGACTCATATCTGGCATGGCGTTTTCACCGGATAAAGCGTCTCTTGCTGTTGGCACGCGTGTCGGTGTATGGATGTATGAACTTGACACGATGCAGCCCGTTACACTGTTTGAAACCGAACGCGGCATGATTCATAACGTTGTCTTTTCACCCGATGGAAAATGGGTTGCCACCAGTAACGCGGACGGCATCATTAATGTGCGAGAAATAGAGACCCAGGAGCGTGTCGCGAAGATACAAGGTTGGCACGGCGGCACCTCCCAACTTGCCTTTTCACTGGATAGCCGATACATCGCCGCATCTGGGCACGGATACGGTGACATTTACGTCTGGCACACAGAAACCGGGGCACACGTTGCAAGTTTTGAAGTGAGAGTCACACTGGCGGAAGATGAACGCCTTCCTACCCGTTTTCCACTCTGCTTTTCACCCGATGGGCAGCTGCTCGCTTATGTTTCTGGCCGGACCACCCTTACTGTCCGAAACCTAAAAACGAAAGAACGCTTCGCTTATCTGAAGCGTGATCTACGCAAATCAGGACATGTTTATGATCTCGTTTTTTCACCTTGTGGTCAGTTTCTTGCTGCGAGTCTTCAGAATCCAACGACACGTGAGAACCTTGAGGTGCAAGTGTGGAATATTGATAAAGAGACTTTGGAGACAACTTACACAGACTACGGCGGAACTCGGGTGGTTCTTGCCTATTCCCCTGATGGTGCATTACGGGTTGCCGATGTTTATGAAGACAAGGTAGTGATGTGGGATGCGTCCCGGGGTGAAAAACTTGATACCATTGAATATCCAGGAAAACATAGGACAGAACATAGGGCAGAATGTATCTCGACTGATGGACAGCAGTTCGCAATTGCTACTATCCGAGAAATCCGCGTGTGGTGTGCAGGTGCCCCTGCTGCAGTACCACCACACCCAGTGCCCAATTGGGTACCTGACTCTCTGTTTTTTTATCAATCGGACAAGATGTTGATTAGCAAATACTGGTACTGGAATGAAGGTATCGTTTTCTGGGATGTTGTTCAGAAACAGGTAATACCGCCCCCGATCCCGCCAGAATGCAGGGGCAAAAGGTGTGCGCTGTCCTCCTGTGAAGAATTGTTGGCTCTTATCGGAGAAAGTGGACAAACCCTTGAAGTCTGGAACATCACGTCCGGAACTCAAATAGCGGAACTCACCGAACATCAGAGTTTAATCACCACCGTGGTGTTCTCGCCATCAGCGGAGTACCTCATCAGTGGAGATGTAGATGGAAAACTTGTTGTGTGGGGTGTCCAACACTGGGAAAAGCAGCAGGCATTTATAGGGCATACCGATCCGCTTCGGGCAGCAGCCTTTCACCCCAACGGAGAGCAATTCGCTACTACTGACGGAAGGAGTATATTTCTTTGGAACGTTACGAGTGGTGAACAGCTTGGCTCACCTTCTGTAGACTCCACTTTTGTTGCCCAATATAAAGGAGATATGCGACAAATCCAGCGGCAAACCCAGTCACTTCACAAACCTCCAAAGTATCTCCATTCAATTACATTTTCACCTTGCGGCACTTTGTTGGCTGGTGGATTATTCGGTGGGATTCATCTATGGGATGCTGCAACTTTAGAGCCGCGCATGGGGATGATTCTACCTGAGCGTTGCTCCCATGTCGGTATCGTGGTGTTTTCTCCATGTGGTCGGTATCTTGCCTCCGGTTCTTGGTGGAACAAAACGGACAAAGTCTCCGTCCGTTTATGGGACGTAGCCACTGGGGAAAACATCCATACCTTTTGGGGACATACCTCAGATGTTCAAAATCTCGCTTTTTCAAAGAGTGGCGAACTCTTGGCAAGTAGCAGCTATGACTGTACTGTCCTCCTTTGGGACATGAAACCGTTCACGGGTTCGTAGAATCTTTAATTTTATGTGCTCCAGATGCTCCTGAAAATCCCTGAATCCTATAAATTCTGATTCCGACAACCGAGTTCTGATGACTGACAACTGATTGCTGAAAACGCAACACTTCTGCGTTTCTGTAAAAATTTTCTTGCAGTTTAAGGAAAAATATGTTAAAATACGATGTGATAAGTTTTGCAACGCGGATTAAAACCGCGCAATGTGCCATTGGTACAACTCGCAAACCAATACAGTAAGGTCGCACTTATAAGACACGACGTAACAGGAGAAACTAAAATGGCAAACGGATTTACACGATTTTTCAAGGCTATCTGGTATACGTTGACGGGCCGCGCACACGAAACAGCGGACAGAATGATGGAAAACCCCGAAGCCGTTAGAGGGGCTTACGAAGACATCATCAGTGATAAGAAAGGGAATATCCAACGCTATAAGCAAGCAATCGGGCAGCTGATCGCACTTGTTGAACAGAAGCGGTCACAACTAAAGACTCTCACCGATGAAGTCGAAAATTTGGAAGAATTAAAAGCCGGAGCAATCGCTAAGGCGCAGCAGACCGCTGCTGATTTGCAAAAAGAGGGTATGGCACCAGAAGAAGTCAAACAGCACGCCGAATACACGCGATGTGTTACTGCTTACCAAGAGTTCAATTCCAATCTACAAGAGAAAGAGGGACGTATTGATGAACTCGAAGGTGAGATCGAAAACGCGCAGACTGATATTGATTCCCATAAAATCCAGATTACCAGTCTACATCGCGATTTAGATAAGATTAAGAGCGAGCAGTCTGAGGCAGTCGCGGATCTAATCACCGCACGTGAGCAAGAGGAAATCGCTGATATGCTTTCCGGCATCAGTATGGACGGTACTTCCGCTGAATTGTCACGGATGCGGGAGATCCGTGAGAAAGCCAAAGGACGTTCAAAAGTCGCACAAGAATTGGCTGGTACGGATTCCAAAAGCGAAGAGGAGGAATTCCTCGCTGCAGCGCGGTCAACTAATGCCTCTGACGAGTTTGATGCATTGATTTTCGGTGCGCAACAGACCGACACGAAAACAGAGACAGAACCCGCTAAGAAGACAGAGGATTCCGATTCTGAGCTGCCACTCTAAAGTGCTATCAGAGCAGGTTCGCCTTTTAAATTTCGATGAGAAGGGGGCGAGAACTCATAGCCGTTAAAAGCCCGACCTACGCATTCCGAACAGAAGCCGGAATGCTCATTAACTCAGGAACGTCTCGTAGTCTCGTCCTGTCTGGAAATATCCACGACCTCTTTTTCATACGCGAAGAAGATAACACGGATTATATTCCACTCGTCCCCTTTTTAACTCGCAGTTGGGATATTCCGGGGTTCCTCCTGATCGTTTACGAACTCAACGGTCCCATAAGATTTGCACAGGTGTCAGAACGCGAAAAGGTTAAGCACGCGTTTAACCTATGGCGAGGCACAACCGAGGCGGAGCTTGACCCGAATGTGAGTGTGAGTCGATCCCGTTCTACACAGACGGGGGTATCATCTCAAAACACACCTCTTGGCTCGCTTGATGCTGCCACAGAACCGCCTGATGCGTCTTTTACGCAGTACATGAACGATGCAATCGGCAGTCCGACGTTGGCACTTGAACTCCTCCGCCAATTTTGTCTGCTCTCCCGTAGCACGAACGCAAAAGGCGAAAAACTACTACCAGAGAAGCTGATTATCTTAATAGAAGCGACGGATATGTTGCTCCCCGAAGGCGAAATTCGGAGTTTGTCACTCCCAGACAGACACCGCGTCAGCATCGTTCAAGATTGGATTTCTGACTCCAATTTCATGAACGGTAACGATACCGTCATCTTCATTGCGGAATCCCCCAGTCTCGTGAATTCTCGGATTATTAGGTTGCCGCAGGTCGTCACCGTCGAAATCCCGGCACCTGGGATGTCAGAACGCCAGCACTTTATTTCATGGTTTAATAACACGCCGAAATTAGTAGGAAAGCCGTTAAATCTTTGGGGGTCGCAAGCCCAACTCGCGATGCTCACTGCGGGGCTATCCATACAAGCACTCCGCCAACTTCTCCTCTCTGCCTGTTACTCCGGTGAGAAACTCCAACCTGAGGCTGTTATTGAGAAAGTCTCCGAATTTATCCAAGCACAGTTGGGGGAGGATGTCGTAGAGTTTAAAAAACCCGCGCATAGTCTAAAAGACATCGTTGGTAACCAAAAACTGGTGGAATTCCTGAAGGCGCAGTTGATTCCGCGTATCACTTCAACCGGGCCTGATGCTATTGCTGGCATGAGCGTTTGCGGTCCCATCGGCAGCGGAAAAACCTTTATCTTTGAGGGACTCGCCGGTGAACTCGATATTCCTGTTCTCGTCCTCAAGAATATCCGGAGTATGTGGTTCGGACAGACAGATGTCATCTTTGAACGGTTGCGGCGGTTGCTGATGGCACTCGTGAAGGTACTCATCTTCGTCGATGAAGCGGATACGCAATTCGGCGGTGTCGGGCAGGATGCGCACAGTACAGAACGGCGTTTAACAGGAAAGATACAGGCGATGATGTCGGATCCACAACTCCGTGGGAATATCACATGGCTCCTGATGACTGCGCGTATCTATAACCTCTCACCCGACCTACGCCGGGAAGGTAGGGTTGGAGATATGGTAATTCCCGTGCTTGATCCGAATGGCGAAGACCGTGAGGCATTCCTCCGTTGGACTATTGCGAAAGTCTTACCCGATTCTCTCCCTGATGATGCGGTGGAACGACTTTTGAAAGTAACCGAAGACTATTCCGCAGCGAGTTTCGCATCACTACGTTCTGACCTTGAAGCCGCCAGCATTTTGAAGCAAGATTCGCAAGGGACGGGTGAACTCACTTTAGATGAGATCATCGCTGTCGCCGAAGATCGGATTCTACCCAATATCGGGCCGATAAGGCGATACCAAACCTTACAGGCGCTTCTCAATTGCACCCGAAAATCGCTACTCCCCGGCGACTATTCCTCAGAAATCCGAGACTCTTGGGTAAAACGGATTGCCCAACTTGAAGCGATAGGTGTTAGAGGATAGTAAGAAAAATGCTGTATTAGCAGGCGACGCAATTTTGTGTTATAATGTGCAATAAATACACTCGGCGCGTTCCAAAACAACATTTCAGCGGGAGAATTACCATGCCATATTCTGATGAGAGCTCCGAAGCCATTGCCGCCCGCGGTGAAGAAATCTATCAGTCCTTGAGGGATGAGCTTGAATCTCAATACAAAGGCAAAGTTTTTGTAGTTGACATTGAAACAGGGAACTATGAAATTGATGATGAGGATTTGGTCGCCACAGACCGCCTTCTCGCCAAGAATCCAGACGCTGTTACTTACGGTTTACGTATCGGTTTTGGACCTATCTATAAACTTGGCTTTAGATCTTACGGTTGGGGATCTTAACCATAGTTCCGCGTTGTAAATAAAAGCGAAGGTGCTCCAATGAAATCTCAAAACAAAATATTGGCTTTTGTTTAAGGCGGAGGATTTAAGCAACTGTTTTATGCCACAACAGCTTGCAGCAGATTATTGGGAGGAAATCTTTAGTCAACCCTGGATACCTCCTGATGACTCAGATACCTCAGAGTAATAAGGGCAATAAAAATGAAATACGTATAGGCCTATGTAACTTCCTATACCTTTACCTGTTAGTGGCATGGACACAACATTGAGATAACTATTCCTTTATCTCTAACAATTCCATCTGTTGCGCTGTGAAATCCGATTCTATACCTAATCGCGTCGAAAATAGATTGCCAACAGAAACATTCTCTAGT
>PYJC01000123.1 GCA_003635255.1 Candidatus Poribacteria bacterium
GTCAAATCTATTTTGATAAAAGACACAAGTTAGCGGGGTTGGACCCAAGTCTAAAGACTTGGGATTGTTAGAGAAGTCCCTTCAGTTATCGGTTGTCAGTATCGCGGATTTTTGTACCGCAATCTGCCAGATTGCGTCTTGTCCTGTCAGCATCGCGGATTATCGCGGAAGGGGCGTTGGGCTGCCGATCCGTTTTTCACGTGTATACGTGTATATGTGTATACGTGTATATGTGTATACGTGTATATGTGTATACGTGTATGCATGTCCGATGATATTAACCTGTATATTTCCGTGCAATACTGGGTATTTCACTTCTTATACGGTTTGCAAGTTACTCAGAACCTACCGGTCTGGGGCATTTAGCGCATAATTCTTTTCTTAAATTGACGCTTATGGTGCGGTTAGAAACCGCACCCGACAAATGCCAAACGCGCATTTGGCGTTGATTCACCGGCCTGGGGTCCTAACTTTGAGTCCAACTCAATAACGGAAAATTCTTAAAACTAATACCATTTCTAAAAAATAATTTTTCATTACTGAATTTCATGAATTGCGGTGTTGGCAGGCACAAAGCGCAATCTGGCAGATTGCGGTACAAGACGTAAATTAACAGATTGCGGGACAAAACGCAGCCCCCGCGTTCTCCGCTGCAAACCCGATATGGAAAACAATCATATCGAAACTATACCGAAAATTGTCATCGGTAATACGGGGACAAAACAGCTCACACGGCCGTTTCCCGAACTTACAACTTGCAAAGTAGAGGTTAATCAGATGTGTCTTTCCCGTCTCTGTCTGGCTCCACGTTCGGAAATCGGTTGAGGCGGTCTGCCCCCTCCTGCGGCGTGTTCACAACTTGATATGCTTCAAAGAGCGCAGCCAGCATTGTGTCAGAGACATCTTCAATCGGGTGTCCGTCCCCGTCCCCTTTGTAAGAGAACGGCGGTTTGACGACGTGGGATACGACCATAATCCGTCGAAAATCTCTGTTGGTGCGGTCCATTTCCGCAATTTCTGCGTCGGTGAATTCTCGGTGTGGGTCGGTCTCCACCCGTTCTTTGAGCGCGTAAATTTCCGGTGTGCGGTCTAATAAAAGCGCGGCGGTGAGAGGCGACCCGCGCAACACCTCCACCGTGAACGTCTGGCCTTCAATGTTAATTTCAACAAACGCGCTGCGTTTGTAATCACGTTCTAAGACGGCGGCATCTAACACAGGTGCAGCAGATGTGTCACCATCGGCTAACACGCGCGCGTGTCGGACCGCCTCCAATTGCTCGTCTATCTGTTCTTGTGTTTTTTGATCCATGTTGTTAACACTCCTCTTTGACGTTCAAAATCGTTGGAAGAAACTGTTCAGCTCTTTGACGTTCAAAATCGTTGGAAGAAACTGTTCAGCTCCCGATTGAGTGCTTTCCGAATAATTTCAACTTCGGAGACACCTTTTGCGCGCGCGGCTTCTTTAATCTCTTGGCGTTGCTGGGGCGTGAAAAGTTTCCGATGTTCTTTAGTTTCTTCGCGTTCGGCATACTCGTCAAGTGCACGCCGAACAATCTCTACCTGCGTAAGCCCGGTTTTTTTTTGTTGTTCTTTTATCCACGCAAGCTGTTTTTCCGTAATCGTGAAGGTGGCAGAAAGTAATCGCTTAGACATGGGACTCCCCTTTGTAAGTTTCTATATTGTAATAAAAAAGTTAACATAATTAGTATACTACAGATTGTTATCTCTTTGCAAGTCTACCTGGTGAGGTTAGGGAACCTCGCCAGCAAATAATCCCCCGCTGGCGAGGTTTCCTAACCTCGCCTTTTGTCTGCATCGCGGAAAGCACGGATGATGCCTCCCCTCTGTCCGGACACGGACCTAAGAAGCCTATCAACAACAAAAAAGTATACACGTATACTTGCATACATGTATACGTGTATACACGTAAAAAACAATTCGGCACCTCCTCTTCCGCGATAATCCGCGATTCAGATTCACTCACCAGCCGTGAGTTCCCACAAAAGCACAGTGCCGTCACCACTCCCACTTGCCAACAGCTTGCCATCCGGGCTAAACGCCATGCTATTCACTTGATACGTATGCGCCTTCAACTCAACAATGCGGGCACCCGTGCGTACATCCCACAGACGAATGAGATTATCCCAACCGCCACTTGCCAGTATCTTCCCATCCGGACTGAACCGAATGCAAAGGTTATCTGTCGCCTCTGTCTTGACTGTCCGAACCAATTTCCCTGTTTGCGGATTCCACAAACGAATATCTCCATCTCCATCCAAACTCGCTAACAAAGCCCCATCCCGACTATATGCAACCGCATTCACAGCATTTTTATGACCTGCCATACGATGAAAAACTTTGTTGGCGTTCACATCCCAAAGCAGCACCGTCCGATCCCGATTGCCGCACGCCAATTGAGACCCATCCGGGCTAAACGCCATGCTATTCTTCGTGCCTTTCTCGTTCATCACAATAGATTGATGTTGACCTGTCTGCACGTCCCACAGCCGCACTGTGTTGTTATCGCCACTTGCACTCAGAAATGTTTTTCTGTCTGGGCTGAAAGCAACGCTTGTGATCCAAAATCTGTCGTGTTCCAATGCCCGTAGCGTTTCCCCTGTTTGTATATCCCACAGACGAATAATATTATCTGAACCTGCACTCGCGATGGTTTTTCCATCTGGGTGAAACACAACGTTTTCGACACGTCCCGTATGCCCTTTCAGTACCTGTAGTGATTTTCCCGTCTGTGTATCCCATAGATGCACGGTATTATCCGAACTTCCGCTTGCGATGGTTTTTCCATTTGGACTGAATGCTACGCTATAAACACTGTTCGTATGCCCAGTTATCGTCCGGAGCTGCATGCCGGTGTTTGGGTCCCACAGGCGCACAGTGCCATCCCAACTGCCTGTTCGCACCGTCTTTCCATTTGGACTGAACGTTACGCTACAGACATCAGACGTATGTCCCCTCAGCGCGCGGATATGTGTGCCCGTCTGTGTATCCCATAGACGTGCGGTGTTATCCCAGCTTGCAGTGGCTAACATCTTCCCATCCGGACTGAAGATAATAGCCTCAATATCACCACCATGATGACCTTCCAATATGTCATGTAATTTACCTGTCTGTGTGTCCCACAGATAAGCGGTGCGGTGATTACTGGCACTCGCGATGGTCTTGCCATCCGGACTAAACGCGACGGTTTTTATCTCATCTGTTTCATACCCTTTCCTTGTCCGCACTAACGCGCCCGTCTGCACATCCCACAGCCGCAAAGTCCTGTCATCACTTGCACTTGCCAGTAATGCACCGTCTGGACTAAACGCAACACTTATGACATCCCTTGTATGTCCCTCCATTATCTGAAGTTCTTCGCCGGTTTGCACATGCCATACGCCGATAGTTTCATCGTAACTTCCACTTGCTAAGCGTGTGCCATCTGGATTGAACGCTATATCCCAGACAGCGCCGTTATGCCCGATCATCGTCCGAAGTTCTGTGCCGGTGCGCGCATCCCATAGACGGATGGTTTTGTCATGACTCCCGCTTGCCAACAACAAACCGTCCGGACTAAACGCAACGCTCGAGACTACCCCCGTATGTCCTGTGAGCAATTGAAGGGGTTCATCGGTGTGTGCGTCATACATCCAAATGCCGGTGCTGCACGGCACTGCCAAGCGTTTCCCGTCAGGCGAATACGTTATATCTCCTGTTATCCCGCCTTTACCGAGCCGTGCTTTCACGCCTTTGGGTAAGCCCCACACATGTAAATCTTGTGCGTTGGTGTTCCGTGGTATAACAGATAATGAGAGCGCACTCACCAAAATTAAAACTACTATTTTTTGCATCGGAGGGCATCCTTTTTTAGTTGTATTATATCACGAATTCGTTTTCCTTGTCCGATTTGTGACAGTAGCAGCCCTTGCTGGCGAGGTTAGGAAACCCCGCCAGCAAAGTATACACGTATACTCGCATACACGTATACATGTGAAAAACAACTCGGCACCCCAACACCCCTCCGCGTCCTCCGTGATAATCCGCGATTCAGACGATAAAAACTGTAGCACAAACTTTCCAGTTTGTGCCAAAAAACGCAAACTCACAGTTTGCGCTACAAAAGAGTTGCAATTATTATTATATTGTGATAAACTAATTAACATGCCGGGCAGACAGATGGAGGACACACAAAATGAAGCACGGTGCAGCGAAAAAGAGGACACACGCACACGGGGCAAGAGGCAATTGCACAACCTGCCTACAAGACCCATGCGGATGTGTATCACAGGATATACCTGCCAGTTATGGTAGCGTTGTGTACGATGATGGACAGAACGCTGATAATCACCTGTATATTAGCGAGGTTAGGAAACCTCGCCAGCAGCAGGTGTGCATCTCTGCTGGCGAGGTTTCCTAACCTCGCTAAATTACCCAATTTATTTTTTAATCTTCATGTAAACGCGCCAAGCCCAGACAGCAGACGCTACAACGGCGCGTTTACAAATGAACGAAAACGGAGGTCACATATATGCCCATAGAACAAGAAAAACGGAAAAAACACATCGCACGGTTACCGATAACGACATATCCCGATTTTGAGGTAAAAACGGACGAGATCGCTGTCTCTATACCGATATTCCATTCGCCTGTAGATTCTGGGTTGACCGACTTTGACGCGCGACGGATCAAAGAAGTGCACGCGAAGGGCGCAATTTGGACAGCCCTCTCACTTCTGAACAACACCGATTTCAGTGACCACAATGTCGGTATCTATTTCCATGTAGAAGATACTATTTCTGACATCGCCGCAGAGGCGTTCCACGCATTCAACGTGCCAGAAAAGTTTATCCGTGTGATGACGATAGAGAATCAGATCCCCTCACCGCCGGGGATGAACTTCCCACAATACGGCAAGAAATATATGTTTTTGGAGGACGATGCACTCGCCCCCGAACGGTGGTTGATGATGGACTCTGATGCGTTTGTCTGTAAAACGGGGCAAAAGTTTCAGTGGTATCCCTGTTTTTCGGCATTTCAAAATCCGTCAGCGTTGAATTGTGTGCCGCAGGCATACACAGGCGAAGGTTACGAGTGGTGGGTGGAAGGTGTGTGCCGTGGTGCAGGCATCGCGTTTGACCCGAACAGACCTCTGGAGGAACAGGAAAAAGAAGCGTTGGCTATATTAGAGGTGCCGCCCGAAAAAATGGTTTTAGGACCCACCGAAGACGACAGCCGATACTATACATGCACACAGATGCTTGTTTTGCCAACGGCACATAAACTCGCAGCCTACATCAAACGCAACTTCAGAAAGGTGCATTGTGATGAGTTTATGCTCAACGTTTGGCAAGGCATGCATAAAGAGGTCTCTTTTCTGCCTAATAAAATCGGTGGGTTGCCAAAGTTCAGTTTTGAGACGCAGTATATCGAGAGAGATAAATCGTTAGATGCGGATGGATATATCGCTCACATTTTCCCCGATGACAGAATAGAACAGACGCGCGTTGACGAATACTGGGACGACTTCTATCACGCGTTGCTACCGTCTGAACCGGTTAGCACTGTGTCCCCCGATGCTTACTGCGGTGTCGGTGAAAAGCTGGCGCAGTCTACTTCTGATAAGCAGCGGGCAGGGATGCATCAATACGGCACGTTTTACGACCTGATATTTGATGCGATTGCGATGCGACAAGGCCGTCCACTGCGGTTGCTGGAAATAGGTGTGTCAAAATACGGCACAGGGTCACTGAAGGCGTTTCAAGAATTGGAAATCATATCGGAGGTGGTGGCGATTGACGTGGAACCCTATATCGGCACATCGGCAGACCACACCACATTTTATCAGATAGATGCCTATCAACATAGCACCATAGACATGCTCAAAGAGAAGCACGACCCTTTTGACATTATCATCGATGACGGTTCGCACGATGTTGCACATCAATCTTTCTTTTTAGAACACTACGGGCAGCTGCTCGCAGAAGGCGGGCAACTTATCTGTGAGGATGTGGATAACGATGACACATTCAAGCAGCTCTGCCATGAACATAACGCCTACGGGTTAGACCTCTTTGTGAACAGACCTGAAAAAAAATGGGGGGACACACATAACGACAGGATTTTGATAAAGAATAAACAGCACCCCCCAACCCCCCTTGACAAGGGGGGACAAGAACAGCAAACCCCCCTTGACAAGGGGGGACAAGAACAGCAAACCCCCCTTGATAAGGGGGGACAAGAACAGCAAACCCCCCTTGATAAGGGGGGACAAGAACAGCAAACCCCCCTTGATAAGGGGGGATATGGGGGGTTAGGGGAAAAACAGCAGCGATACGCCATCTACAAACCCACTTCAGAGAAACTCACACTGCATGCATTCGGTATCCCTTACGCCGCAACAGACCCAAATTTCAATACCTGCGCGTATGTGCAGCGGGTGTGGAAGTTCTGTAAAATCATGCACAATCTGGGGCATAACGTGATCCACTACGGGCATGAAAAGTCTACCGCTATCTGTTCAGAACACGTGACGGTTACCGATGACGATGTTTTGAAAAAATCTTACGGCACAGCAGACTATAAGGTTGTTCCTGACCAACGGCGCGATGACCATGCGTTCAACGTGTTCAACGAGAACGCTGCGCGGGAGGTGCGCACACGCGCAAAACAGAACGATTTTGTCCTCGCTTTTTACGGATGGGGACATAAACAGGCATGCAATCAGTTAGCCGACCTGCCCGTCTATATCGTTGAACCGAGCATCGGGTATACGGACTGCTTCGCGAAGTATCGCATCCATCAGTCTAACGGCAATATGAACTTTGATAGGGGGATGGCGTGGTGGGCTTTCAAGTTGGAACAGCGGTTTCCGCCAAACGATGAATACCCGTATCTGCAGCATGTTCACGATGTCGGCAGGCATAACAACCGATCTATGAACGACCCCTCGTGGAACACCTTTGTGATCCCGAATTTCTATGATCTGGAGCATTTTGAATACTCGGAACAGAAAGACGATTACATGCTTTTCCTCGGCAGGATTCACCGGTGTAAAGGCATTGAGATAGCGTTTCGATTGGCAGAATACACGAACACGCCCTTGGTCGTAGCAGGGCAAGGCGATATCAACACGTTAGACCTGAAAATACCGAAACAGGTGGAATATGTCGGCATTGCGGATGTGGCAACACGTAGCAAACTCTATGCGAAAGCGATTGCGACGGTGTGTCCATCTATGTATCTGGAGCCAGGGTTGGGTGTGCATGTAGAGACCAATTTCGCTGGCACACCCCCGATTACAACGAATTGGGGCGCGCCGATGGAACTGCTCAGACACGGTATCAACGGGTATAGATGCCATAGTTTTGACCAGTTTGTCTGGGCTTTGGAAAATGTTGATCGCATTGACCCGAAAACGTGTCGGCATCACGCACTGCAGTTTTCAAATGAAAAGGCATCTATCAACTATCACGAAGTTTTTCACACAATTCTACAGAACGACCAGGATAACTGGTGGAATGTCAATCCGGACAGAACGAACCTGGATTGGTTAGCGACAGATATGACGGAAGCCGAAATACACGCACGCATCGCGGAGATTAGCAGTCGGCTTTCAGCAGATTAGCTGTACTTGTAGCATAACCTGTTAGTTTGTGCCAATGTAGCATAACCTGTTAGATTGTGCCAATGTAGCATAACCTGTTAGATTGTGCCACAAACCGCAACCTAACAGGTTGCGATACAAAAGAGGGCATTCGCCCAACACCACTCGCAGCGATGCTGACAAAAGAAAAGGCAGGCACCCAAAAGGGGACCTGCCTATAATGGTGAAAAAGCGATTATAGCCAAATAAGGTGATCAATGCCATTCCATTTGCTGCTTCAGGTTACCTATTGGCTTGTTTCCTGCTCCAGCCTTAATATGTGCTTTACCCCAAAGATGCACGCCGCTATAATTGGGGCCCCCTGTTATGGCTCTACGTCTTGCAGGTCGATCGGCTTGTGCATTAACACCACCGGTAAAACTATTTTTGTGCCGCTTCTCTCGCCACCAGAGCCAGCCGCGGGCTTTAGCGTGAACTTCATATTCCCCTTCAGTCCAGAACGTGCTTACTTGTGCAGCGCAATAAACATAGGCATACGCTGTTCCTTCTACTCTTGGAATAGAAAAATATATGATCTTTTTACTAAGAAGTATCTCGCTTTTAAGCGCTAGATTTCCTTTAGAGTCTTGAATTTCCTCTGAGAGTTTCCACTTTTTCCAAACTTCAGGTGGATTTTCAACGCCTCTACCATGTCTTACTGTCAAGTTGAGTTGATTACCTTCAATTATGTTGGGACCATTATCTGGTGCCCAATGCGCGAACACAGTGACTAAACTGATTATCAATATAAATGTGCAGATAACTGCTACCTTTCTCTTCAACATTTTATGCTCCTTTGCAATGAGTGTCATTCGGTCAAATTTAAATATTCAGACGGGACTATGCCCGCTTTATCATAGTCTATTAGAGTATATCCTGCTGGGATATTGCCTTTAAGCACGGATCGACCAACTTCCTCACTTAAAGATGGGCCTGCAACTATACCACTAATTGATACTGTCGCTTCACCTGTTTCTTCGTCTATATCCTCTGAATATGTAACATAAATTACATTTGGATAATTTAGATATACTTTTCCTGTTTCACCTCTAATAACCGCGCCTTCGAATCTTTCCCCTTCATTCCACGCTTTAACGACTACGCGCTTTAGCAATTCCATATCTCTGGTTTCATTGCCATGAAATGGATTTAAAGGTGCGCCTTCGGGCACTTCTGGGTAGGGCCCGAAGCCATGCGGAGACACGCGCACTTCGGCATTATCCGTTTTCTGCGGTGTCGCAGTCACAGGGTTTGTTGTTTCATCGGTGCTTGTGTCTGTTTCTGCACCGGTTATCTTGTTTATCGGTTTCACTGCGGATTGCGTGTCGCTTTCCACAGGGGTGCCATCGGTAGCTTGTTCGGTTTCCGTGCTGCGTTTCTGTTGCGCCTTTTGGTCTTTCTCCCATTGGCGCGCGAACGCTTCGGTTTTCGCTGCCTCTCGTCTATAGGGTGCGGTATCATAGTGATACCACAGATAACACGCCCCCGCAACGATCAACAGCATCACAATGCCACCGACAACCCATCGGGTCCAAAATTTGTCCATCATTTTATTTCTCCTGTTGTGGTGCCACTCAATCGTGGCGTTCAATTCGGATTTACGCAAATTCATATATCCATTGTTATTATATGAGCAAGTTTCGTGCCAATTCCTATAAAAACACGCACATTTCGTCTAAAAACTGATAAAACTGCGAGGATATTTCTCAACAATAGGCATCTAAACATAGGGCCAGACTAAGTTCCGCATCCATCCGAAATAAACTCAATTTTTTTTATCTTAATTATTTTAAAGGAC
>PYJC01000124.1 GCA_003635255.1 Candidatus Poribacteria bacterium
GTATTTTGTCTGCGTCTCAACGTGGATCCTTCTGATAGGTATTTCCAAGAGATCGTCGTCGGTGTAGACCCCGGTAGTAAGAAAGAGGGGTTTACCGTCAAATCAGAAGCACACACCTATTTCAATGTTCAAGCGGACGCTCACAGCAAAGTCAGTAAGAAAGTTGAAAAGCGTCGTGAGTTGCGTAGGGGCAGACGCTCTCGGAAGTCTCCGAACCGTAAACACAAGCAGCACAACCTATCGAATAGAGAACGTGTCCCCGCTGGCACGCGTGCGAGGTGGGATTGGAAACTTCGTATCCTTCAGTGGCTTTCAAAGTTGTATCCAGTCACACACGTATGTGTAGAGGATATTAAGGCACGGACGATAGAACGTGCGAAGAAATGGAATCAATCCTTTAGTCCACTTGAAGTTGGTAAACAGTGGTTCTATACTGAAATCCGAAAGTGCTGGAAGTTGCTAACACTTCAAGGATGGCAGACAAAAGAGATACGCGACAAGTTAGGTCTCAAGAAGTCTTCAAAGAAGTTAGCAGAAACCTTTGATGCCCATTGTGTCGATAGTTGGTGTTTGGCGTATCACACTGTTGGTGGAGACCATAGTACACCTGATAACACGGATATATTCTGCATATCCCCTATACCGATACGCAGACGTGAACTTCACAGACAGAACCCACAAAAAGGTGGTAAACGTCCACGCTATGGTGGCACGGTTCTGACAGATGGACTTATCAAAAATACTTTGATAAAGCATGTGAAGCACGGCCTCACGCGACTTGCGGGTATCAATGCCCAAGGTCTGTTTTCTATCTATAGTCTTGATGGCAAACGCTTAACAACCGGTGCGAGACGCACAGATTTTCAAGTCCTCACACGCTTGAATTTCAACTACAAAGGCGGTGTTTCCTCCCCCTGCTAAAGCATGGGGGTCTCCACACCGAAGATTTTGATGATGCATCTATCAGAAAAAAATAACCCTCGGATTGTAAGACGCAAAAGCAAATACGTGTATACTGCTTTTGTTGTGTGTGCTTTGTTGTTGCTGTGCCACTTCGCTATTATAGGGTGCGGACCATTAACAACCGATCCGCAGTCCAGTATTCCCCTTGAGAATTCCGGTGCAGATTCACATCCCAAGAAGGTATGGCCTGTGGAACGGACGCTCGTCAGCAACGAGGTTAACTGTATTGCCGCCGATTCAGACGATGTGTGGATCGCGACAGCACGAGGGGTTTCGCGCTGGAAACGTCAGCAGGATAGGTGGCTCCACTATACGATGGAAGACGGATTGGCGAACGATATGGTGAACGCCGTTGCGGTTGATGGGCAGTGGGTTTGGTTTGCCACGGATGAAGGCGTAAGCCGCTACGATACCCAAACAGACACCTTTTCAACCTTCCGAACGATTGATGGCTTAGCGAGCGACCAAGTCTCCTCTGTTGCTATTGATGGAAACTACGTATGGTTCGGCACATCTGATGGATTAAACCGTTATGACAAAACAATTGATAGTTGGGCGGTACGCACTCGGAAAGACGGTTTGGTCAGTAAAATAATTACAACGATCGCTGTCGAGCCAGAGTACGTCTGGGTCGGTACTGATAGAGAAATAAACCCAGATCCACACGGATGGGATGAGGATCCGAGATTCAGCAGAGGTGGTGTGAGCCGCTACCATCGGGATACCGATTCTTGGAATAACTATACGAAATCAGATGGGTTGATAGACAGCGAGATCGCTACAATCGCAGTAGACGACAACAGCGTCTGGTTTGGCACACAAGACGAGGGAGTCAGTCAATACAATAAGGTTGACCAGACGTTCATCAAAACGTATACGAAGACCGATCTGCTGAAAAGCAATATGATTACCTCTATCCGTTCAGACGGATTCCAAGTCTGGTTCGGGACTGCCAATGCAGGTGTACATCGGTTCATTAAACCCGTCAATACATGGGTGCATTACACCAAAGCAGATGGGTTGTCAAGTGATCATGTCAGTTGGATTACCACTCAAGGAGATGATGTCTGGTTTGCGAGTAAAGAGGATGGTGTTAGCCGCTTTGATAAAGTGACCGGCGAATGGACAATTTACAAACAAGCCGATTTTCTCGCCGATAATGATGTTCGCGATATAATACGTGATGCCGATGGGAACCTTTGGATGGCAACAGTCGCGGGGGTTTCGATTTACGCGCCGCAAACGCGGACTTGGCAGATCGTCTCGAAAGAAGATGGATTGCCGACACCTTATGTCACGTCAATACGCATTAGCAATCAACAGTCAGCAGTCAGCAATCAGCAAGAAGGGGTAGCGGCATCGGAAATACGCAGAAACACCCAAGCAAAAACAACTTCACCGACAGCCGATAGCCGACAGCCGACAGCCATTTGGATTGGGACCGATCGAGGGCTTGGCACACGAACGTCCGTGAGCAATGAATGGACATTTCACACACCACCTCAAGCGGCGACGCAAGGTGAAGCCTTTGTAACAGCAGTTCATACTGATACGGCACAGTCCAATTCTGTTATCTGGATCGGCACCAGCTCGGGACCCGCCATGTACGATCCAACATCTCAAGAATGGACGCAGCTTGCATTGCCGGGCGCGCCCAAAAATCCGATTATATTATCTGTACTTGCCCATGATGAAAGTGTCTGGTTTGGTGGCGCGGAAGGTGTTTGGCGATATTCGATTGCTGATAAGAAGATGCATCCTGCTGCTGGTGGACTTCCCAATCTCAATGTTAATGTCCTGTTATGCACGGGCAAAGCAGGAAAAGAAGAGACGCTTTGGGCGGGAACAGGTCAGGGGCTTGCAAAGTATGACAGCACCCGTCAGCGTTGGGTGTCGTTGTTCCCCAATAATATTGAAAAGTATGAACAATTGCCATCGTCTAATGTCACGGCACTCGCTTTTCAGGATGGCATCCTCTGGATCGGCACACCGCAGGGTTTGGGAAGTTATACAATTGCTTCCGATACTTGGAATTCTCTCTCAAATGTACCCTATAACATCCGCGACATCTTATGTGGTGAAGATGAAACACTTTGGCTGGCGACAGATATAGGGCTTGTTGAATATCATAACCGTGAGAAAACCGAAGACGTGGTCCGTAATGTAATGGAGGACGGTTCTACGGAGGAGCACTTGAAAACACTGGGGGAACACTCAAGCAAAAACACCCACCTTACCGAACCGCAAGCTAATATAAAAATACATCAATCCCGTCCAGTGCGCGAGCCGTTCTTTGAAACCAAGGTCTCACACATCAAATTTGATGGCGATTACATCTGGTTCACTAACTGGAGGGCTTCGCCGAACGGCAGTATTGTACGGTTTCACCGTCCAACAGAGACGTGGCGGCGGTTCACCCGCTTGGATATCCTCCAGTCCACACAAAAAAGATCCATGACGTTTATCCGTTGGACCTATGTAGATACGGATGCGGTCTGGTTCACGACCGACTATGGTATTCTCCGTTACGATAAAATAGCGGATACGTGGCAGCATTTTACAAAAGCGGATGGACTCTCTACAGACGATGTAAATAAAATTGCTGTCAGTGAGCAGAGCGTCTGGGTCATTCCAATAATAGGTCTGGAATTAAACCGTTATAGTAAAGCGACTGGAACGTGGGAAGTCGTTGAAGAAGAAGGACACCGTGAGATTGAGACTATAAAATCACTCGGGGTTGACGGACCGAACGTCTGGTTCGCATCCGGGCGTGGACTCACCCGTTACAATGAGATCACCGGTGAATGGAAAAATTTCGGACCCAGAGATGGGCTGGCGGGTAGAGGCGCGGAGTGGATTACTGTAGATGACGATTTCATCTGGGTTGCACGTTCCGAGTGGGATAGAGGCAGCAACCGTCCATTATCACGATACGATAAGAAAGCTAAAAAGTGGACAACGTTTTCGACGAATGATGTACTCGCCGCGAAGACGATTAGACGCATTATCGCAACTGAGAACGATGTCTGGATACTCTACAGACCTTGGGACGACGCAGGTGTTACCCGATACGACCGGCGTACAAAAGAGTGGACGACAATCCGATCCGGGCGCGGGACACTTGAACTGGCAGCCGATGACGATTATCTCTGGTTAGCTGCACCCAACGAAGGGCTTCGACGATTTCATTTTGCCTCCGGCACCTGGGAAACGTTTAAAGATATCAAAGGGCTGCTCCATAACCATGTCGGCGAATATGGGCTTGCAGTCGATGAAGACTATGTTTGGGTCGGTACCTTGCGAGGGCTTTCCCGCTATGATAAACGGAAAGAATCCTGGACACCTTTGACGGCTCTACCAACCCTGATTGGACGCACTGTCCGGACGGTCGATACAGATGAACGTTTCGTCTGGGTCGGGACAGACAAAGGTATGTCCCGCTATGATAAGGTCTTAGGCACTTGGAAGAATTATCGGCAGGAG
Source organism: Candidatus Poribacteria bacterium (assembly GCA_003635255.1). Classification (GTDB taxonomy): domain Bacteria; phylum Poribacteria; class WGA-4E; order WGA-4E; family WGA-3G; genus WGA-3G. Next base: position 4,447 of record PYJC01000124.1, read on the forward strand.
GGTGGATCCGAAAATATAGAAACCCACGGTGGGCATTGGCACCGACACGGACGGAAAAAGAGAGACTGTCTCTCCGATAACGTTGTGAGTTCTATTGTAACGGATGAACAATATGTCTGGGTTGGAACACGCGATGGCGCGAATCGCTTTGATAAGATAGCACTCCAGTGGGATCAGTATAAAACTGAACACGGGTTGCCTGCCAATAATGTGACTTCTGTCAGCAGCGACGGTGATAGCATCTGGGTTGGCACGAATTCCGGGATAGGAAAGTATCCGCGTACGGCGGATGACCTCAACGCTTGGATTACCTACACATCGGGGACAGAGATCCAACCCTCCGCTGTTTCTAAAGAGTTTGCAGAATCACTGGTTACCGACCAAATTTGGTGCATCACAGCGAGTAAAAAACACGTCTGGGTCGGGACACGCCGAGGTGTGAGCAAATACGACATCGGTAGAGACATCTGGAAAACAATCACAGTAGAAGATGGACTCGCCAGCGATGAAGTCAGTTGTATCGCTATTGATGGCGACAATGTCTGGTTTGGCAGTGATCGCGGTGTCACACTCTATAATGAAAAAACAGAGGTTTGGGCTGCCTACACCACAGAAGATGGACTCGCTAGCAACAAAGTCACTACTATCGGTGTTGATGGAGCAGAGGTATGGATTGGCACCTACAATGCAGGTGTCAGTCGGTTTGATCAGTTGACGAATAGTTGGACAACTTACACCCGAGACAACGGTTTGGCGCATAACGGTATTCTCTCTATGTCTATTGATAGGAACTACGTCTGGTTTGGCACATATCGTGGACTGAGCCGTTTCGATAAACGCACAGGCATCTGGACAGTCTTCACAGAGGTCTATGGACCGGAAGATATTTTGAGGTGAAGATAGTTATCAGTTATCAGTTATCAGTTAAGAGATTATGGTTCAAGAAACGCCTCTTGTAACCGACAGCCGATAATTAAGGACTGAACGACTGTTTAAAAAAAGATTTATGGAAATAAATACAGGTGCCCGAAAGTACCTGATCCCCGGCTTTCTCCTCTTACTGTTGAACTGCTCCCTGGTGTTCTATGCTGAGGCAGAAGACGTATACAGTCTATTTGGCAAGTTATTCCTTTCTGGACGCGTTGAATACGATTTCACAAACAGGCGAAACTTCCTCGCAGATACAGAAGAAGAGCGGGTCAGGCAGGACAACTTTGATTTTGACCGCCTCTTTCGACGTGGTTTCCACAGTGTTATGGTAATTGAGGAGACCGCAGGCAGCGTCAAAAACATCCTAAGTCTCGGCGAAGTCCCGACAACCTTCACGAAATTCACCTTCGATCAGATTGACCTAAGCGGGGTCCGTTGGGAAGTCCGCTCCAACCGCACAGATTGGACAATCCTAATGGTACCGGGCTTGCTTAACCGATTAAACGGTCAAGAGGGCCAAACAGAAGGTTCGGGCATCGGTTTGCGTGAAGTCACAAAGTTCGGTAATTCACAGTTAGGGCTTTCTTGGTACTTCCGTCAGGTTCCTGTGTGGGCGGTGGATATGGAAACCAATTTCACGAACTACGGTGTGAAAGCAGAAGTGGCTGTCACGCCGAAAAGCGCGCTGCAAAAGAATTTGCGTTCACGTTTTGATGCAACGACAACGGTTTTCAAAGCCTTCCAAACTGTTGGTGATACCATTTTTCAAGCAGAAGCCTTCCGCGTCGGTCCGCGGTTTGATGCCTCCCGCTCTGTTGGGGATAACGACGACCAAGACCGCTACTCCGATAACACGTTTCCTGACCCGCCATCGCTGATTATTCCCGCGGACCTTGATAAAAATAACAACGGTATCTTTGACTATGAGGATGACATTCTGCTTTTCGATGTCGATGAGGACTTCCTTGACGAAAGTGATCGAAATAACAACGGTATCCGGGATGAAGAGGAAAACGACTTGGATCCGAATTACGAATTCGATGTGGGTCTGCAAGGCATCCGGCTTTTCATGAATCGTAAGATAAGTCAACAGGCGAGCGTTGTTGACCTCGATCTTGGATTTCAAGTGGAAGAGAATCTCAGACTCAGAAATACGCCTACTTCAACCAAAGCGTTCGCTAACTTCGTTTACCAGAAACAACTCGCACAAGCTTCTTCGCTTGTTTTTGAAAACGAACTCAAATTGGTAAAGGATCGAATTCCTGACGAAACGTGGTATTATGCCGGATTTTTGGGAAGACAAGAGGAGCGCCTCTATCGAGCCCAGCCGGAAATACGGAAAATGGAGAGAGACGGGCATGTGCAATTCTTCTATGTCGATGGTGGTGTTGAAGTCGAAAAACGACGTAGGGATCCGCTGCTGATGCAAAACGACCTGATTAATACTGCCAAAATCACGTATGAATACTTAGGAATTGAACGAATGGTCACGACGGCTCGTGCCAAAATTCAGTACGATTACGATTTCGACAGAGATAATGAACACTATGAAGTCGGTATTTTCAAAACGTTGTACCGCCTACGTCCCTCCAAATCGTTGGAAATTAGTCCAATGTTCAAATATACCATCCGCAACGGTTTCCGGATGGCAGAGGACCGAACCGAGTTCCTGCCATTAACCGCAGAAATCGACGGTGAAGAGATTTCACGCGGGCTACGACTGCGGGAAATTGAACGTACGCATGTCCGCGATATGACACCAGCACTTATTCTCAAAGTCGTCTATCAGTTCACGAAAACTATCAAACTCACCGGCGGTGGGCAAATCCTTCTGTTCAATGATATGCTTAAAAACGATAACGATTTTGTCCGTCAGGCGTTATTGGCTGAGATGGAGAAAAGTTTTACTGCTTATCGGAAGCAGATGTTTCTACATATCGGGGCGAGATACATAGACCAACGCGCAATCGGGGAAGTTAACGACCAGAACTACATGGAAATTTTTGTGCGGGTCTTTGGAAAATTCTAAGAAATGGTGAAAATGCACACATTTTCCATCGTAGCACTTCGCTTTTAAACGCGTTTCCGTTTAAAGCGAGACATAATATTTGTAAAAAAAGGTAAATTGGACTGCTTTGCGGGTGTGATATTATCTATTTCGACCTCAACGAATTCCGCTGTAATGTCTGAAGATGTTTGATCAGGCAATTTTGACGTGGGCTTTGGAATAATCTCCCCATCTTCTTGTAGACATTCAATATGAAATTTCATAGCTTCAGCGATCTCCTTTCGTGTTTCCTCAAGCGTATCACCTACTGCTACACATACAGGAAGATCTGGGACATACGCACTATAATTCGTATCGCCTTGTTCAAAAATTACAAGATAACGCATTCGTTAAAAGTTCCTTTATTTTAAAGATGCTTGTTTAAGAATGGAGTTCAATGTACGAGGGTGAATATCTTTACCCATTTTTCCTGGAACTGTTACTTTGCCG
>PYJC01000125.1 GCA_003635255.1 Candidatus Poribacteria bacterium
ACTCTTGACATCTGCTGTCTCCTATGTTATTATGATTCCTATACCTTGCTCTATATCCATAAAAGTTGGAGGAAAATCATGCAAGACAGTAAGCGGATGCGAAAGTGCTATCCGCATATCTGGATAAAACGAACCGTAGGTATCCTTATATGCGTTGTGCTTTGTGGTGTTATCGCGTGGGCACAGAAGAGTGAAAATAAAAACGAACAGGCAAGAACATGGGCGGATCTTGGCGTAACACCCGCACATCAGACTGAACTTAAAGCATTATGGGAGTTGAAACGCCAAAAAGAGATTCAGGCAGTCAAAGACTTGAAAACTTTAAACCGATTTGCGAAGGACTCACTTGTTACAGATGCGGAAATTCAAGAAACCTTGGACAAATTTCGAGCGAAACGCGAGGAAACACAAGCACAAATTGATAAGACTGAGAAAGCATTGATTAAGATATTGCCGACGCAAGCCCAACTCCATTTAACGCTTTTGGGCATCTTAGATAACGGTGTCCCCCGCAGAATAACGAAGTCGCAAACGAACAAGAAGACGGGCGAAATACCGCAGCAGAGAAAATAAAAAGTGGAGGATACCAGACTTGAACTGGTGACCTCTTGCATGCCATGCAAGCGCTCTCCCAGCTGAGCTAATCCCCCACATTAAAGATCCTTTTAATTAATTATATCACACATTTCCACGGAATGCAAGAAGAATTTGCTTTTCTTTCAGAAAAACAGAAAAATGACGAAAAATCCAAAAAAAGACCCGTTTTTCTCCTTCGCGCACCTTGATAATAGTGAAACGCAGCTCGCAACGGGCGCGCTGCTCATCGCGCAAAGCGAATACCCTGAACTCGATATTGAGGAATATCTTCGCCAATTGGATGAAATGGCGGACACGGTTCGGGAGCAGATCCAAGAGACGACATTACCTGAGCAACACATTGCCCAACTCAATCGCTGTCTCTTTGAAGAACAAAGGTTCACAGGAAATACCGATAATTATTACGCCTTAGGGAACAACTTCCTCAACGTCGTGCTGGAAAAAAAGACAGGTATCCCGATTACGTTAGCGGTTGTCTACATCGAAGTCGGTAGACGTGCTGGACTTCCACTCGTTGGTGTCAATTTTCCGGGACATTTCCTTGTCAAATACCGACTTGAACATTTAGATATCCTCCTTGACGTATTTGAAAACGGGATACTCATGACTGAGGACACGCTCCGTGCCAAACTTCGAGCAAACTTTGAGGAGAGTGTGTCATTGGAACCGAGTATGTTAGCCGAAGCCACGGATAAAGAAATTTTAGCGCGTATTTTGCGGAATCTGACGCGTGCCTATACACTTCTTGAGGAGTACGATAAAGCGGTTACTGCTGCTGAACGCATCACGTGGTTGCTTCCAGAGACTGCTGGCGATTACCGTACGCTCGGTTACCTTCACTACAAAAACCGTGCGTATAGTAAGAGTATCACTGCTTTTGAGACGTATCTCCAACTTGCAAAGGAGACCCCGGATGCCGCGGCAATTGAGCGGAATATACAACAACTCCAAAAACTGCTTTCGCGTCTAAATTAAGAATATACTCATTATTACCCACCCAAATATGACTTTTTCTCGGACGTGATATACTGAGTCCGAATATATTGTTAGCGGATGCACGCTGTAAGACAAATTCCTGTTTCCAAAAAATTGTTAGAGGCAACACTGCCTTTGAATTTCAGAAGTCTTTGGAGAACCTCAACTTGAATTAACAATGGAGGAAATAACCATGAAGGACCTGAAACACTATTGCTGCTGGGGGTGCGCTGTGCTGCTTCTGCTCACTTTATCAATCCCAGCGTTAGGACAGGCAGAAAAAGCAGACACCCTTGTTGGGCATTGGACGTTTGAGAAAGGTGTCGAACTGGAAGATCTTACGGGTAACTTTGCCGATATTAAGCTCATGGGTGCTACAATTCAGGATGGACAATTGAATGTAGACCTCGGTAAGTGGGCAATCGCCAGTGGATACGATGGACCGGATATCGGCGAAAAGACGTTAGTATCTTGGGCTATCATGGATGATCTCAACGTACAGAAAGGCTCGATATTAACCATCGATCGCCTCTCCGATCCCACATTTGACGCGATCGTCTTTGGGGAACGTCAGAATCATCGTTGGATGGCCGGTAGTGGCTGGTTTCACCGAACCCAGGACCCGGACCCTGGGTTCGAGGAAAAGAAAACGGGCGAACTGATTATGATGGCGATCTCATACGAAGATGATGGTGGCACGGCGCATGTGAGGATATATCGTAATGGTGACAAAATTGGGGACTACACATTTGGTCAATTCGTGACCTTTGATAACAACGATGCCGAAGCAATTTGGGGTAAGCGGCATGGTGGTTTAGGCGGCGGTCCCGGCGATCTTGATGCTCACATCGAGGACTCACGAATCTACGCCTCCGTTCTCAGTCAGGCAGAGATTAAAAAGTTGCTACCTGACACGCTTGACGTGGAAGCGTCTGGTAAACTCACCACTACTTGGGCGAAGTTAAAAATGAAGTAGATAGCATATTAGTTTTCTGTTAAACATCCCGAAGGATTTGAAAATCCTTCGGGACTTCCATGAGAAAAAACGGAACTTGAATTAACAACTGGAAACCTTTGTCCAAAAAACAAGCACTTCAAAAAATGTGATAACAGAAGAAACTATGAACCTTATTTTACAAAAGGAGTGATTGCTAAAAATATGTTAACCAAAGCCAATATTGAACATGAAAAATTAAGAATAGACTCTCCATTTTTTAAGGATGCCCTTGCACCGACGCGCGAGGAAGCAACACTTCTGTCTCTGCTCGATAACCTCGGTAAGTTGCCAGCAGGATTTAATGGTGAGTTATTTATCCCCCTGCTCACACACGCGAACCCGAAAATCCGCACGCTTGCTGTAAAAAATGTTGGAAAACTTAAAGATGAAAGGTTTTTAGAAGAACTTTCGCAATTTGCAGCCAATGAGAACAATACCCTTGCACGTCGCGAGGCGATTTCCGCGATTGGACGTATGAGAAGCGAGAAAGCAATACCGACTTTGAGACACTACCTTGTTGACACCGACCCAAAGGTTGTCTTACAATCTGTGCGGGCACTACTCTATTTCAAGGAAAAACCCGAAGTTCAAACAGCGTTAGACTCCCTACGCGAACATCCAAATGAACTTATCCGAGAACATCTTGCTAGTGAAATAGAGCGCAAAAAATCAGGACAGCAAAAGAGAAAAAAAGACCCGCAGCACCCAATCAGTCCAGATGCCCTCAAAAATGTGATTATTCATGCTGATGTACAAGAATCACTAAAGGTAATTCCCGATGAATCAATACATCTCACTTTTACATCTCCGCCCTATTATAACGCTCGCGATTACACGATCTATCAGAGTTATGAGGCATACCTTAATTTCCTAACTGCTGTTTTCAAAGAGACACACCGTATTACTAAGGAAGGACGATTCTTTGTGCTTAACACGTCCCCTGTTATCGTGCCCCGCATCAGTCGGGCACATTCCAGCAAACGGTATGCCATTCCTTACGATATACACCCTCGTCTCACTGACATAGGTTGGGAGTTTATTGATGATATCGTTTGGACAAAACCAGACTATGCTGCAAAGAACCGAAATGGAGGCTTCTTTCAACACCGTAAACCGCTTGGCTACAAAGCGAATTCTGTTACCGAAAGCGTTATGGTGTACCGAAAGAAAACAGACAAATTGATCGACTGGAATATTCGTCAGTATGATGACGAAACTATTGCTGCAAGCAGAGTTATAGGTGAATATGAAAAAACGAACCTATGGCATATTAATCCGGCCACAGACAAAGTTCACCCTGCTGTTTTTCCACCTGAATTAGCGGCGCGCATTGTGCAATTTTACTCCTTTAAGGAAGACCTTGTCTTTGATCCATTTGGTGGTAGTGGGACTGTTGGACACGTTGCACTCACCTATGAAAGATACTTTCTTCTTTGTGAAAAAGAAGCGGAGTATATTGAACGGGCAAAACAGCTGCTTGATGTTGCCTTGTTTACTCACGTGGCACCCCGGGTTCTTTCGCTTATGGAATTAAAATCTGGACTTGCTGAAAGGAACCAAAATTTATGACACTTACTGGTATTGTTATCAGAAATATAATTCGCAAACTCCTCACAGGACAGGATTACCGTTCTGAAATCGTGACGCTGCTTGATGCTGAGTTCTTACAATATGTTGTTGATTTTTTCAAACGTGTCGCTTGTGCGAAGTTGGATAACAAGGATATAACTGTTGATTGGTACAAAAAGGAATTTCTATGCCCTGATTTATTTTCCCCTCAAGAAGTCGCTATTCATTCAGGTTTGAACAAGAAAACGATCACAAATATGTACAATTCAGGACGGCGGCAAATCGTATTAGACGCGTCTGTAGAACACTATGATGCACTTTACGCTACCATTAACAGCCTGACTGAGCAAGATAGCATAGATGTATCCCTCACAATAAGATTTCGGGATGTGAGTGTTGATTTGAATATCAACGAAAGTATGATTGTCATTAACACACTCGCCGTAAAACGTTCTGCAATCAGTGGAGGATTATGGAGCACAGCTGGTAAACAAGTTGAAAAACCTTTAATGGCAACACTTTGTGCGCTTTTCCAAGTCCCCCAAAAATATTATGACCAAGGGAATCTTCCGGAATCACAACGTGAATCAGATTTTTATCTGTTTAATGACACAAAGGAGGGCTTCCCGTGTGAAGTGAAGTTGATGGGAAAAGGAAATCCTGAAAGTGCTGATGCGGTGTACGCTCGAGGCAGCCGCGTGTTGGTTGCAAATACACTCTCGGATTTGAACAAAGAACAAATGAATGCAAATGGTATCTTCTGGGTCGAACTGAAAGAAATAGACGATTACAAGCGGTTTGAGCAGGTTCTAAACGCTCTTTCGATCCCTTATAAATCCTTTACTGGAGACCTCCAAAGCGCGTTAGATAAAATTTTGCCCGCCGTTATCCAGTCCGACGAGATCCAAGACTCCGTAACACCAGAAGCAGTTCTACGAGAACGTGAGCGAGATGACGACTCCTCGCCACAATTATTGGTTGAATTTGAATGAAAATTTTAGGTATTGATACTTCAACCCCGATTGGCAGCGTCGCCGTAATTGACGGCGATAACTTAGTCGCTGAGCATACCCTTAATATCGTCCAAGCACACTCCTCAAGGCTCATGCCTGCGATTGATGGTATCCTGAAGTGGAGCGATATTACGGCGGACACCTTAGATGGATGCACGGTTGGTATTGGGCCCGGATCGTTCACGGGTATCCGTATCGGTGTTGCGACGATTAAATCCCTTTGTTACGCCCTCAACAAACCGATTATCGGTGTCTCAACCTTGGAGGCAATCGCCTATAACCTCCGATGGACAAACGGCATCATTTGTCCACTTCTTGACGCACGGCGGAGTGAAGTCTACGGTGCCATTTTTCAAGGCGGATCCGAATGGCAACGTCTCAGCGAAGATCTCTGCCTATCCGTTGATGCTTTCCTCGATCATCTTGATACACACACTTTTCCAGATCGGACCATTAGCTTCGTTGGTGACGGACTTTTGACCTACGGAGACACAGTCCGTGAAAGGCTTGGCGAGAGTGTTCACTTCGCTGATGCTATTTTCAATGTTCCACGCGGGGCAACGATCGCGCATCTCGGCAGGCAACGTTTACAAAACGACGATGTTGACGACTACTGGACATTAGTTCCAAACTATGTTAGGGTTGGACTCTACTGACGGCAACACTTAAGGAGGTCCACTATGCTATTTTCACATTTTCTTAGATACTTACACACCGTGCTTCTCGTTGTGATGCTCTTGGCAGGCGTTGTTGTCGCTGCACACGGTTTAGAAGTCGGCGATCGCGTGTTCGGTTCTCAACTTGCGATAGATATCGGCTTCGCTGAGCATTGTCACGGCAAAGCCAATGTATACGTCATAAATTATGTGCCACCTATCTTAAAGTTGTATCCTCCACCAATACTTGAGGAATTCAAGACAAAATATAACATGAGGGTCGCGTGGCGGCAAGCAGCCGAGGATGAAGAAACAGCACTGTTCATTATTGATAAATCGGGATACGTGCGCTGGAAGCACGCCGATGAAACAACAAACCTAACAATAGACGCGTTGACAACAGAATTCGCCAAACTCAAACGGAACACTCCGTTATCTATCGGCTCACCTGCACCGGATTT
>PYJC01000126.1 GCA_003635255.1 Candidatus Poribacteria bacterium
AGTCGCGAGCGCAGCTCGCTCCTACAGAAGAATATGGTCTATTTTATAGGAGTCGCGAGCGCAGCTCGCTCCTACAGAAGAATATGGTCTATTTTATAGGAGTCGCGAGCGCAGCTCGCTCCTACAGAAGAATATGGTCTATTTTATAGGAGTCGCGAGCGCAGCTCGCTCCTACAGAAGAATATGGTCTATTTTATGGGAGTCGCGAGCGCAGCTCGCTCCTACAGAAAGATATTTCACTATCCGACTTGATAATCACGTAATAAGGTCGCGAGCGACAAGAGATCCCCAGGCAAAAACACTCGCTCCTACAGAGAAGGGGCATTCTCTAACTATGCTAAGCACTGTTGCACGATGTCTCGATAGGTTTCTAATTCTGCAGTTTCTAATCCTTTGACTTTTGCGAGATCGTCCCAGCGGCGTAGTGTGAGTGCGTCTTGGAAATGTGGGATTTCTTCAAACGCCTCCTGCTCCTCGTCTGACATGATACCCCCCTGAACGATGAGACTCCTTTTTGATGCTTCGGATAACCCGTCATGGTAAGCGGCATCGGTTTTACAGAGATACCTTTTTGCTGGCACATGCAGCCGGATGGGTGTTGTAACGGCTTCTGGGAAAAACGGTGCCAGATACTCTGCCCCAATCGCTTCATGATTTAGATCTATGTCGAGAAAGGCTTTATCGGCGTTGTGTTCGTCTAAGATAATGTGTCCGATATCGTGGAGTAATGCCCCTGTAATCAGTGTCGGACTTGCTTCGTGCTGTTTTGCGAGTGCGGCGCATTGGAGTGCGTGTTCTAACTGTGTCACTACCTCATCGTAGAATGACTGTCCCCGCCTTTCCATGTAGTCGAATAGGGCATCAACCTTTTGCTGTGGGGTTGCCCCTATCATTTCCTGTGCGAGGCTCGGATCAACGTAATTTTGCATGATTTACTGTTTTCCCTCGAAAATGTGCGATTTTGCTAATTTGTTTTTCTCGGTTTGAGCCGTCTTCGGCATATTCTGAGAAAGCCTGTCGTTTGTCGGCATAATACTTTTCGCGCCAGTCTCCTTGTGAACTGGCGTTGTAGGTGAGATAGACGATGCGTCTCGGTTGGTCAGAACGATTTGTCGGACTCTTGTGTGGGATATAAGAGCCGAAGAGGAGGATGTCTCCCGGATCTGTTGGTACTGCGACCCACTCCATTGTTGCAGCGGTTTCAGGTGCGACGCAGCCTTTTTCATCGAGTGCGATGAACCCTTCCTGATGCCGACCGGGTGCGAAATAGAGGCATCCGCTCTCAGGTGTCGCTGGATCAACTGAAATTAAACAGGTGATATGGTAGTCAATAAACTCATAGGCAGGCGCGTCCTGATGGGCAGCATAACCACCGCCGCCGGGATATTTGTAGTTGATTTTCTCTTTGTAGAGGACTGCGGATTCAGCCATCAACTCAGAAACAACATCTAACACCTTGCCATCTGTCACTGTGGCTCTCATATCGGTATGATACGGCACGAAATTTTCTGAGCGGGAGAGTCGCGGTCCCTTCGGTGTGGATTCGTAATGATGCATCCACTTGTCGGATGTCGGTGCCCAGTCCGAGATTTCCGAGACCCACGCTTGTAGATCGTCGACCTCTGTTGCCGAGAAAAAACTCGGAATTTTCAGGTAGCCGTTGGTTTTCCAGTTTCGGTGAAGCTCTGAATTAAGGTGAGACATAGTCCTCTTCCTTGCGAATAATCCTGTTGTTTGTAAGTATAGCGTATAGGTGATCTTTTGTCAAATTTTAGGGTTGGTAAGAGTGATTAATTACTTGAAAGAAAAGTGCATAAGCCTTATAATAGATGCAACAGTTTGAATTGGGATCGGATGAGAATAGCAAAATTATTTCCTATAAGCCGGACCTACAACAGGAGATTCATTATGCGTACTTCAACCCTTACCCCCCAAGAGACCGGTGTGGGTTCTATCCACGTTGAGGCGTTACCGGTGGATGAGGTGGTAGAGACCGAACTTGTTTACCATCAATTGTGTCCTGCTGATGATTTCGAGGATTTGGAAGGCAAACCGTTTCACGTCAACGGTACACACCTCGCTGTTTTCAAGTTTGAGGACAATTTTTACGCCGTTGACAACCGTTGCCCACATATGGGTTATCCTATGTCGAAAGGCAGTATCCGAGATGGCGTGCTTATCTGTCACTGGCATCACTGGGAATTCGACCTGAAATCGGGCGGATGCTTTTTGGCGTTTGGCGATGACTTGAAGGCGTTTCCCGTCGAATTGCGAGATGACGGTTATCTGTACGTCGGATTAGCGAAAGGTGAGCGGGAGGCAGCGAAACGGCGGGTGATTGACAGCGGTAAACGCTCACTTGAACGGGGACTCAAAGACCGCAGTACCTTCTTTATCGCGAAAGCTGTCACCGCGCTTCGGGATGCTGGTGCGACACCGAACGAGATTATTCAACAGGGACTTCACTACGGTGCCCATAAGAGTAGTGACGGGTGGTCGTCGGGTGTTGCTATCCTCACCCTCGCGGCGAATCTGTGGGACGACGTTGATCCGAAAGATCATAACCTGTTTCTCGTACACGGCTTGAGCCAGATTAGCCGTCGGACGACTGGCAGTGCGCGTCCCTATCGCGCGCCGTTCCCGCAAGTGAGCGAGGACCACGATCTTGAAACGCTCAAGCGGTGGTTTCGCTATTTTATAGATAAACGGCACTCGGGTGCAGCGGAGCGCATCTTATTGACGCTGAACGACCGCGATTACGATAAATCGGTGCTCGCGGATTTTGTCTACACAGCAGCGACGGACTACTACTTTACTGGCGATGGACACGCCCTCGATTTCGCCAACAAGATGTTCGAGGCATTGGATTATGTTGAGTGGGATGGCGCACACGAGATTTTACGTCCGATTGTCGTTGATTTGGTGAGTCGGACCCGGCATGAGGAGACCTCGCGATGGGCGGATGCAGTGCCGGTGTTGGAACCGGTCTTTGAGCGGCTTGATAGCATCTGGGAAGAGAATCAAGCTAATGAAGCCGAATTGGATATTTCGGAGTTTACACAGGTGCTCCTCGGTGATGAATTTGAGCCGACTGTCGCTGTGGTTGAGGAGAAACTGCGCGCCGGTGTGGATCCGCGGGATATCTGCCGTGCGATGACTTACGCTTCAGCGGTTCGTACAGCCCGTTTCCATCTGAAGAATGAAGGGGATTGGCACGATGTGGCGAATATTTACTCATACGCGCACGCGCTTTATCACGCTTTTGCGTATGCGCCGAGTCCGAACTTGCTACGCGGCATTTTTCACGGTGTGGTCTTTCTGGCGTATTTGCGTTGGTTGAATATGCCTGCTGCCCGGATTCCTAAGCCGGGTCAGCGGATACCCGATGAAACCTACGACTCCGTTGATAAAATGTTAGCGCGACTCCAAGAATTCGCGGACTTCCAGAAGGTCTATGAGGCAGAGATTCTGGTGAATCAATATCTGGAAGAGGGACATGACATCGATGCGTTGAAGCAGACACTTGCACATATTCTACTGCGCGAGGACGCGGAGCTCCACATGTTCCAGGTCCTTGAGGTTGCGTTTCGGCATTACGATTTGTCGGAGGACAGTGAGGAGCGGCGGATGCACATGTTGGCAGCGACCCGTTACATCACGGCACAGAAGTTGATGAAGAATATTCTGTGGTCTACCGAGAATGCGGAACGTCTTGCACGTGGCGAGTTGCTGAGTGAACGTGATGATGATTAATGCTCAAATTTAGTGATGTGTCGGCGTGCAATTGATTGCGCGTCCGACCCTCCTGAAATCGTTTGGCGATAAATTTTCGGCTCAAATGCGGGAAATTGTCGCGATGAAAAGTTTGTGGGCACCCATAAGGGGTGCCCTACATATTTTTATAGTAGATTCCATAATTATCTGCACACTTGCATCGTCGTGTGAATTGTGAAGTTACGTCCTACACTGGCACAGGCTAACAGCCTATGCTACAGGTGCAAACATATTTTCGGATTTTACTATAAGATTTACGTCGATATACAAAAACAACGGGAGTGGGTGAGCAATGCCTAAGGTGTTGGTTGGGGGGAGGCGTACCGAGCGCGATTTACTCGAGTTCTGGGATCGGTAAAACGTCGCGATAGACGGGTTCCATCTTTTTGGAGTATGTATCCCCGCGAACCCACATGACAGGTCGCCTATTCTTCACATTTTTAATAGGAACACGTTCTGCTTTGCCACTGATATAATGTGCGACGTTACAGCGTCGAAAGCGAAGGCTGTGGTTATCGGTGCTTTTATGGAGGAGTTGGTTGTTGAACCAAACGACGCCGCCAGATGGTACTTCAACGGCGACACCATCTTTGTCCCGTGCCCCGCGTGCGATCTTAAACTCGCTTTGTTGTGAGCCTTCAAGGTTCTCATGTTCAAGAATGCCATATTTATGGCTACCGGGAATAACGTATAGACACCCGTTGTCTCGATCTGCTGGATCAATGGCAGTCCACGTTCCGACTGTCATTTCAGTTTTATACTGATGGTTAAAATACCATTTATCTTGGTGCCACGGAAATCCTAAGCCAATTTTGGGTGATTTCCAGATGTACAGGTTGTTGAGACCGAGTAGGTTTGGTCCGAGTAAGTCAACAATCGGATCCGTTAGCCTTGGATCACGTACGCGGGCGAGGAATTCAGAAATGTAACAACTTACATGATGGATCTTGTGCATCGCGTGGATACCTGATTCTTCAACTTTTCCGTCTCTAACCAATGCGTTTTGATTAATATTATCCGCTGGAAATTGTCGTTTCCCATCAACAATGTCGTCAGCGATTTGCCGCAATATGTCGTTTTCTGCTTCAGTGAAAACGTTGAGGCGGACAAAGTATCCGTTCTCGTCCCAAGAGGTTCGTTCTTCAGGTGTCAGTTTAAACTTCCGTTCTTCAGGCGTTGTATTTGTGTCCATTCATGCTCCTATTCTAAAATTGGTATAATGTCATGTTGAACTTCGTCTGCCATACCGGGGTGGGTTTTACCGCGAATCCACATGGGGGGTCGTTTTTTATTGACAGCCTCGGGACGTGTCCATTCTGCTGTTGCTTTGATATAATGTGCGATGTTGGAGCGTCTGAAACGTTCACTGTGGTTATCTGTGCTTTTATGGAGGACTTGGCTGTTGAACCAGATGACCGCTCCGGCGGGGATTTCGACGGCGACACCATCTTCATCACGAGCCCCCTCTGCCTGTTTAAACTCTCCTTGTTGTGACCCTTCAATTTCCTTATGGTCACGAACGCCGAGTTTATGGCTGCCGGGGATAACGTATAGACACCCATTTCCTTTATCTGCATCATCAATAGCCGTCCATGTCGCGACAGTCGTTCCGGTTTTATACTGATGGTTAAAATACCATTTATCTTGGTGCCACGGGAACCCTAAACCAATTTTTGGCGGCTTCCAAATATAGAGATTATTGAGACCAAGGAGATCTGGACCGAGGATGTCAACAACAGGGTCGGTGAGGCGCGGATCACGCGTACGGGCAAGGAATTCTTGACAATTACAACTCACATATTGGATATTGTGCATCGCGTGGATGCCTTGTGCTTCGATTTTACCGTCTCTGACTAATGCGTTTTCAAAGATATGATAGTCTGGGAAGGATCGTTTGCCGAGAGCGATGTCATCAGCGATTTGACGTATCAGGTCGTTTTCTTTTTTAGTAAAAACATTGTAACGGACGAAATATCCGTTTTCGTCCCAAGAGGAACGTTCTTTAGGAGTTAGTCTGAACTTCCGTTCTTCGGGTGTTGTATTTGTGTCCACGAATGCTCCTGTTGGTAAGTTTTATACGGTGTTATATTTTATGACGTGGTGTGCTTTGGAGTAAAATGGGATTGAGGGGATGATTTATAAAACCGAGGCTCTGAGGCGTGTAAGTGGTGTCTGTAGTTACCAGAGGCAACTACAGACATTCAATGTGCTACATTGAGAAGTTGCCGACAAAGACGTTGTTTTCAGCACCGCTTTGCTGCCATGTCACCGGGAGATGACTGTCTTTATAGCGATAGACTTCAGACTTACCGACGATGGTATTCTGAAGCGTTGTCAGCGGTTTATACCAAACCTGATGCGGTTGTGTGCAGTTTGCGCACGGATAACGGTTAGCAGAGAGCGCGAGGGCTTTTCCAACCGTTACATCATATTTGGTTCCGTTTTTCGTAAACGCGATAGCCGCGGTTTGGGTGGCAACGACTTCGCCTAAAACGTCCGCTCGTTTTGTTGTTAGCATGTCTTTGAGCGCGGCACGCTGTTCTGGCGTAGTGCTTGTGTCAACATACAACACACTCTTACGGGTTTTGGTGTCGATTGCCAAGTTGTTTTTCGCACTGATGACAGCGACAGCCGTTAACCCGTCTAATGAAATACCGTTCCAATTTCCTTCATGGATGTTCCAGACAAGGGTCGCTTCTTTCCCGCCCTCGACATATTCGGCACCAAAGTGGCACGCGCCGACATATACACTCGCGGATCGGGCTTCAATGTATTCGCCTTGGACGGTTGCTGTTTCGGTTGCGAAGGCGAATCCAGCTACGAGGGTCAAAGCGAGTGTTGTTAAAACAAGTATACCTTTCATGCAATGTTCCTCCTTACGCTTGCTTTAGAGGGGTATAGTTTACAAATCGGGTTCGCGTTACGGGTCGCGAACAGAATACTACACCGTTTAATGTTATTATACCTTGACGCGTGTAAAATGTCAACTTTTTTCTAAATTTCCCGAACCGTGATTTAATTCTGTCAAGGTGCTTTATATTTATCATCAGCAAAATATTTTGACCCATCAATTTGATGAATGCGCCACTCGCTTGACTTCTTTGTGAAGTAAAAACGTCCGATATCGTTGTGACAGCTGTCTTCTATAAGCACGGCACCCACGCCGTAGTAGAACATTTGTCCCTTCGCACTCGCTTCTGTCCAAGGTGCCCTAACATTCTGAGGGCGGATGTAGAAATCTGTCAGTTCCCAATTCAGATCGCCCTCGCAATCCGATATTGACCAATTTGTTTGAATATAAGTTCTGATATTGTGCCACCCATAGACATTTCCTGTAACGCTCGTCCCCCATTCAATTCCGGTTGATATGTCCAATGTTTCTTGGAGTGCTGTCATATCTTCTTCGACATAGGCTCTAACGAAAGCAGTGTAGACCCGCTGAATCTCTTCTTTTTCGGCATCAAAATCAATGTGTCCAACTGCTACTTCCTCTTCCGGTACTTTTTCTACGTAGGACTTATCAATGTAGGGTGCTGTAGGAAAAAGGACAAATTCAATAAATTTGAGGGGTTCCTCGGTCTGTTCTTGGTCAATGTCAAGGTCAGCATCCCCACAACTCAGCAGGCATAGCGGTAGGATTATTAATAATAACACGGTCATCACAGTTCCCAAATTTCTTTTAGGGCGCATGGTTTCACCTCCAGGGAAGGTACTAATAGGCGAGCATATTGAGATTTACTGAAAAAGTGAGAATATCATCTCTGAATGCTATTTCACTTGGGTCATCAACTCTCGTCATCTTGGCACCACCGGAATTCACTGTGAAGTCAATACTCCAGTGGGAAAGGATTTCATAACCGATACCGCCTGAGACAGAGACACCGGTCTGTCTGGCATTTTGTAATGTAAGAGGTGGCTGCCACGTTACGAGTGTTGCGAGTCCGATGTTCCCGACGAGGTAAAGCCCTCTTTTTCGGAATGGAAAGTACATGAACCCTGCCCCTGCTGCACCATTGGCAATCGTGGTATCCTTTGTGAAATGCTGGAGTGGGAGCCATGAAATACGGCTTGTGTAGTAAAGTAGGAACTGATCGGTGAGTCCGTGGCCGATTTTTAGCTCTGTTACCAAGGCGGCTCTTGCTTGGCGTGTCGTTAACCAGTCAGCTTCCTGTGCATTTCTCCAATAGTATTCAGCAAGCGGCTCAGTAAAACTGGTCTGACCGACACCGACACCCAGCCCAAAAATGAAACCTTTACGTCTCCCGCGGTAGTTTTTCCTTACCATCTGGACAAGCGTGTCCTTGCGTTCTTCGTAAATGAAACTGCGCTCCTGATCTCTGAAAGCGCAGACATTGTCAGGTGGATATAGTATGAAAAAAGCGGCAATTAATACCAAATATCCCAACTGTGATGTGATTGTTTTCAATTGCGTCTGCTCCTTATGACCAATGTAGCGTAACACTTATCAATTTGCGCGTGTGAAAATTAAAATCACAATAACAACGCACAAGATCAGCACCCAATACATGGGAACAGAACTTTGGAAGAAGTCAAGAATGGTGTTTTTCTTTGTCATTTTCAGTGGGACGTAGTGGTCTCCGCCATTAACAACTGTCACAGGTTTACCGAGTCGATCGCCGTATCCCTCTTTATAAATACTAATGAGATAACGACCTGCGGGGATACCTGATTTCTCATAGTCGCCGTTGGCATCGGTTGTTGCTATATATTCCTCTCCACTTGTGCCAACGATCCAGACTTCAACACCTTCAATTGGGTTTTGCATTTCGGTTGTATCAACAATCTGTCCGCGGACGGTGCCACCTTGTTGTGTGAAGTCGTCTTGTGCCAAGGCAATACCAACAAAGAGAACTATGTATCCAACGCAAATTAAGGCTAAATTTAAACGGGTCATCTGATCTCTCCTCCTTTAATTTCGCGATTATCTTTTTTAAGGGGGACTAACTATTTCCCCGCTTCCGCTAACAGACGCTGGAGGGTTCCACCTAAAATCTCTGCCTTGTCAGTCTCTGGAATAAAGGTGCAGTGCGTACGAAACGCCTCAAGTGCGTGCTGGTATGTCATGAAGTTCCGAACAACCGGATAATCAGATCCCCAACAGAGACGACCGGGACCGAAATGTTCGTAGAGGGCGCGCACGATCCAATGCGTATCCGAATGCGGATAATCCCATGAGACCTGTGAGACATAAGCAAAGCCGGACATCTTGATGTGAATGTTCGGGACATTTGCTGAGGCGAGTACTTGCTTGAGTTGCGGATATGGGTGTTCTTCACCTGCCCGCGCACCGCCCATGTGATGACAGAGGAATGGAATACTCGGAAACTCTGCAGCGATTTTACGGAGTGCCTCATGCTGATGGCTTCCCATAGCGATGCTGGCGATCAGCCCCATTTCGGATGTTGTGTGGAAGAAGCGTTCGCCTTCTTCCGAGAAAAACCAACTCCCATCGTCATCGCCTCTGAGGTAGTGTGTGTAGCCTTTGAGATTGTATGTTTCTGCTGCGGTTTTCAGTCGATCGGCTGCGCCATCGGTATGATACGTATCCGTCCATGAGCAGTCGACATCGGCGAATTGGATCAACCGTTCAGGGTAACGTTTGACGCACGCTGCGATGTAATCGTTATTGTCAGGATTCCTGTCGATGCGTGCGCAGACGAGTACTGCCTTGTCCACGTTATGCAGGTCCATTTCGTGGAGGAGTTGTTCGATTTTACCGCGGCTTTCGTCATCGGGGACGGGCGGTTGATAGGGCCACCGGGGCCATGCGTGTGTATGTGAATCGATTATCATTTTTTCTCCTGCGTAATGTTTCTCTTCGCTGGTAAGGTCTCCAATTTCGCTGAATCAGGACTAGCGAAGTTTTTGACTTTTAACCCCCTAAATCCCCCTTATCAGGGGACTTTGATTTAACCCCAGCATCAAGGCACCTAATTCCTGCTTGTTGGTTTCGGTAGGTTTTACAATACCAACAATTTTGCCGTCGTACATGACTGCGATTCTATCGCTGAGATGGAGCAGTTCATCTAATTCAGAGGACACAAGTAAAACTGCTTTGCCGCGGTTGCGTGCGTAAATAAGTCGCGTATGGACGAATTCCGCCGCGTGGATGTCTAAGCCCCGCGTTGGATGCGCGGCAATAATAATTTCGGGGTTTGCTTCTAATTCGCGTGCAACAACGACTTTTTGTTGATTTCCACCGGAAAGCGTTCTAATCGGATGCGTGATATTCCCAACACGAATTTGGTATTTATCAAGTGCATTCAGAGCAGACCGTTGGATTGATTTACGGTGAAGCATTCCGTTGCGGCAATACCGTTTCTTTTTATGATGACCGATGATAAAGTTATCATCAATTCGATCCGCCAAACTAATGCCGTGCCGATGTCTGTCAGCGGGTATGTGCGCGACCCGCTCGCCGTTTAACGTGAGTGTTCCGCTATCAATTTCCCGTAAACCTGCCAGTACTTCAACGAGTTCTGTTTGTCCGTTCCCTTCTACACCTGCGATCCCAACGATTTCACCGGGGAACACTTCAAGGTTGATCTCGTTAAGGTGCCGTTTGTCGGGATTTCGATTTGAGAGTATATTTTTCCATTTACGCTTTTTTGCTGCGTCTGAACTTCTGGTGAGGGTAACCCCTTCCATGCGGAGCATCGGTGTTGTTGGTGCTGTCTGTTCTCTCGGTACAGAAGTTGGAATGACAGGTTCACCGAGAATCATTTCCGCCAACGTCGCTGGATCGGTGTCGGTAATGGGGCAACTGTTGACGGCTTGCCCGCGCCACATCACTGTGACGGTATCAGCGATTGCCATGACTTCGTCGAGTTTATGTGTGATGATAATGAGACTCTTGCCTTCATGTTTGAGGCTGCGCATGCAATTGAAGAGCCCTTCGACCTCTTGCGGGGCAAGCACGGCTGTCGGCTCATCCATGATGAGGATGTCTGCACCGTGATAGAGGACTTTCAAAATTTCGGTATGCTGCTGCGTACCAATCGGCAGAGATTCAACGGGTGTGTCCAAGGGTACATCGAATTCAAGCTGCACAGCGAGTTCAGCAATCCGTTTTTCTGCTTGTTGGTAATCAAGTAGAGTGCCGAATTTGCGGGGTTCTTTGGCAAGGACGATGTTTTGGAGCGCCGTGAAGACGGGGATGAGCGTGAAGTGTTGCTGCACCATCCCTAACCCGAGACGCATTGCACGCCGTGGCGAGGGTATATTGACAGTATTTCCATTGACGAGTATTTTGCCTGCATCGGGTTGATACAGTCCGTAGAGGATCTTCATCAATGTGGATTTACCTGCACCGTTTTCACCGACAATGGCGTGAATCTCACCGCGTTGGAGCGCAAAGTTCACTGAGTCGTTTGCTTGTACTTCTCCAAATTGTTTACTGATGCCATGCATCTCAATGATGGGTGCGTGTGTCATTTCTACTGCCGTTCATGCGGAACAACGATGTCGCCTGATATAATTTTCGCTTTGAACGCCTCAACCTGTTTCAAAATTTCGTCTGGGAGGAGTTCGCGATTCACATCGTCAACGATATACTCGACCCCTCCTTCTTTGAGTCCGTAATCTTTGCGTCCGCCGGAGAAATTTCCTTCTTGGACGCTCTTTATGGTTTCGTAGACTGATATTTCGACCCCTTTGATAACGCTTGTAAGGACTAAGCCCGGTGCGAGATTGTTGCCGTTAGAATCTACCCAAATGATTGATTTTTTTCTGGTTTTTGCTGCTTCAAGGACACCCAGACCACTGGCTCCAGCGGCGGCGAGGATGACATCTATCCCTCTATTATATTGCGCGAGGGCGAGTTCTTTGGCTTTTGCGGGGTCATTGAAGGCTTGTGGGGTAACACCGACGTAATCCGCCACGAATTCAATGTCAGGATTTGTCGCTTTAATGCCAGCACCGAAACCGATTTCAAATGCCTCGACCAGCGGTACCTTCATCCCGCCGATAAAGCCGATCTGCTTTGTTTCTGTTTTCAAGGCTGCGATGACACCGGCAAGAAATGTCCCTTCGTGTGCGCGGTAGGTGAGCGACGCGACATTTGGCTGTTCAATTATCGCATCAATAAGCGCGAATTTGACATCTGGAAATTCACTGGCAACCCGTTTCATCGGTTCTTGAAAAAGGAAACCGACACCAATGATTAGATCATATTTGAGTTTTGCCAATCTACGGAGTGTCAATTCGGTATCTGTGCTTTGGCTTGGGGTGACCTCTGTCAGTTTGAATCCCCATTCGTCTTCCGCTTTTTTCGCGCCGGCATAGGCGGCATCGCAGAATGAGAGATCCCCGCGCCCGGTAACATCGTAAATGAGTCCGACTTTCAGTGCCGCCGAAGATGTCTCTATTACGGCGAAACATGTTATACAGAGTGCAACAAAAATTTTTATGCGCAAAATATTTTCCTTTCCATCCAGTAATTTTGGATAAATCGGGAAGGGGTGGTTCATTACTATCTATCATATATCATAGCAGCTTCAAATGCAAGTGTTATTACTTTCTGAACTTCTTGTTGACTTTTTTGTTTTTTAAAGGTATTCTATTTATGAAATTCTCACTGTTGTAATAGTGAGGAATGGATTGACGAGTGTCTATATTCTATTGACAAAAATGGAGGAGAGACTATGAGAACAGTTATCACAGTGCCGAAGTTAGCGGCATTGAGTCTCGTTGTGCTTTTCGGTGTGGCGCTTTCGCTGCCGACGTATGCAGGTACCCAATTGTGGGACTTTGAGGAGAAGCACGATGATTGGAAAGTTGCGAATGGAGAGTGGGAAATCGCAAAAGGTGTTTACCATGTTGACAAGGGTGGACAAGCCGAACACTCGCTCGTCGGTGAAGAGGACTGGGATAATTACACGATTGAAGCGAAAGTCCGATTGGACACTCACCATTGGGCAGGTATCGTTTTTCGGGCAGAAAGCGAGATGGAGTACTATGTCTACTATCTCAACGTCCCGAATAATAAGACCGAACTCTGGCGACACAAAGAAGGTGGTTGGGCTTCCCGCGACAACATCGCGCAGATTCCAGCTGTCGAAAAGGTCCAGATAAAGAACGGCGAATGGATTGATATGAAGGTCGTCGTTGAGGGTAGTGAATTTCAGATCCACCTCAATGGTAAACTTCAAGGTGAACATAAAGATGATATGTACAAAACTGGCCAAGTCGGTGTTTGGGCATGGGAGACCGAGGCGAGTTTTGATGATTTTACCGTTTATGGTGATAATATCGAGGATACCCTCGCCGTTGATCCGAGTCGCAAACTCGCAACGACATGGGCGCGCCTCAAACGGGATTACTAATTTTGCGTAAGATTTTGCCTCAGAAGTTTTCTATGTGAAACCGCGTTGAAGGCTTTTGAGGCAATTCTGTATAAAAGGAGCGGTAGCATGAAATATCTGTTTTTAACTGTTGTAAGTTGTTGTTTTCTCGTACTCGTAGCTTCCTTGGCTTTTGCAGGCGAACAGACGTGGTCATTTGATTCAGATGCGGACGATTGGGAAGTTGCTAACGGTGTTTGGAGTGTTGAAGATGGCACTTATAAACTCGCTAAAGGCGGTAGAGCCGAACACTCGCTCGTCGGTGATGCCGGATGGGAAGATTACACCGTTGAAGCGAAAGTCCGACTCGATGAGGGGAACTGGGCGGGTGTTGTCTTCCGCGCACAGAGCGAGATGGAATACTACGTCTACTATCTCAACGTCCCGAATAACAAGACGGAACTCTGGCGGCATAAGCAAAGTGCGTGGGATTCCCGTGATAAGATCGGCGAACTTCCAGGTGCCAACATCACAGTCGCGAACGATGAATGGTTTGACATGCGGATCGTTGTGGAAGGCACGTCGATGAAACTCTGGATTAACGGTGAAGAACAGGGTGAACTCAAGGATGAAACCGGTGCCGGGTACGCTGCTGGCCAAGCGGGTGTCTGGGCATGGGAGACCGCCGCGAGTTTTGATGATGTTACTGTTTCTGGCGATGCTATTGCTGGGCTTACGCCGGTGGAGCCGCAGGATAAATTGGCTACGACGTGGGGTCGCCTCAAACAGCGTTTTTAGACGGCGTTTCATCACTTGAGCATAGGGAGGACGGTAGCAAGTGGCACCGAAACTTTCCTATTACGCAGTTGTATGGGTGGTACTCATCGGGTGCCACCTTACCTTATGGCAATTGCCAGCCGCGTTCTGCCAAGAGAGACCTGATGCTTCGGACATCACAGCACAGATTCGGGACTATAAAACACAATTGGCTGCGGATGGCACTCAGACTGAAATTCGCTTGAAACTTGCGAAGGTGTATCTACGAATTGAGGCTTACGCCGAGGCGGTTGATGTGTATCAGCAAGTGATAACGATTGCTGAACCAAACGGAGTTCCTGGAATTCCAACGATCACATCGGATTCGGATGCCTCGGAGGCTTACTACGGTTTGGGATTGGCGTATACTGGGCTTGAAAAGTTTGAAGATGCTATAGCCGCATATCAGCAAGCCATTGTGTATGCACCGGATTCGGCATATATCCACGCAGCTTTGGGGAGTGCTTACGCCAGCACACACCGGTACACCGAGGCACTCGACGCTTACAAAGTGGCGGTCGCGTTAAATTCCAGTGATGAGATGATTCATCATCAGTTGGGAAATGTCTATAGTAAGCGCGGAGAACACACGGCGGCAATACGACATCAATTACAGGCGATCACCCTCGCCCCGCAATTCGCAGCTGCGCACTATCAGTTAGGACTGCTTTACGCACAGCAGCAGCAGTGGACTGACGCTATCAGCGCGTATCGCACGGCATATCAGAACGATCCAGCACTCGTTGAGTCACTCTATAATCTTGCACAGGCGTATCTCCGTACTGGGGATACTGCATCGGCGCGTGAACAGATGGCACTGTTTGAGAAGCGGAAAGCGGCACTCACTCCGCTGCACGAGTTGCGGGGTGCACTACAGCGGACACAAGGCGCGGCGGAACGATCACAGCTGCTTGGCAACATTGGTAGGCACTATCTTAAAGGCGGAGATTATGAAAAAGCCGTCTGGGAGTACCAAAAAGCACTCGGAATGAACCCGAAATTGGTTGCTGCTTACAACGGTATTGGTGTTGCCTATACGATGCTTGAAGAATACGAGGCGGCGATCGCTGCACAAGAGAGGGCGTTGGAGCTTCAACCGGATTTCGCGAAAGCACACGCAGGTCTCGGTTTAGCATATCTCAGACAGCATAAAACGGAACTTGCGCTAATACATTACCGTCAGGCAGTCGCACTGGACCCCCAATTTTTGGAAGCGCGTCAAAAAATCGCTATAATTTTGCTGAATGACGGGCGTTATGCGGAAGCGACTGATGCATATTTGACAATTGTCAGGTTGAATCCGGACGATCCTGAGGCATATCATAACTTGGGATTGTGCTATGCACATCGAGCCAGAGCGGGTGATGATACCTCTGAAAATTTGACAACTGCAGCATTGGTAGCACTTGAGAAGGCTGTTGCGCTTTCCGTATCAGGGATTCGTGATGTGGAACCGCCTATTCAGCCGTCATTTTTGACGGAAACCTATTATCTGATCGGTGAACTTCGGGCGAGTCAAGGCGATTTCGGTGCGGCAGAGGAGGCTTACTTGTCGTCTGGTTTACCGAAGGCGTATCATGCTTTAGCGCAGTTAAGCGCGAAGTTTGCGAGCCGACGTAAAGCAGATGCTAAACGCCATGTAACGTTAGAAACAGCGCAACGTTATGCAAAGAAAGCGGTTCATTTGGATCCGAATGTTGCAAGTTATTACAATACACTTGCACTCATTGAATTCCGGCGCGGCGATTATCGGCAAGCCGAGCGGGCGATCCGAAAGGCATTAGCACTTGAACCGGAGAACCCTAACTACCAACAAGGGTTGAAGCAGATTTCTGATAAATTAGCGGTAGAATGACTACGCGTTCCTCTTACTGATTGCTGATTAAAATGGAAGGATTTTCATGGCATACGATAGCCTTGCAGCGTTTGTGAAAGCCTTGGATCGGGCAGGCGAGCTCAAACGCATTAAAACAACTGTATCTCCTGACCTTGAGATTGCTGAGATCACCGATCGCGTGAGTAAAGCGGAGGGGCCTGCCTTGCTGTTTGAAAAGGTTGAGGGTAGCGAGATGCCGCTTCTTATTAATACCTACGGCTCGTTTCAACGGATGGCGATGGCACTCGGTGTTGATGATCTCGGACAGGTCGCATCGGAAATTGAGAGTATGATTAAATTAGATGCCCCTGATTCCCTCCTTGATAAAGTGAAAATTCTTCGGATGCTGTCCCAACTGACGAATTTTCCACCGAAAACAGTAAAGAAAGGCGCGTGTCAAGAGGTCGTACGGACAGGTGAAGATGCTTCCTTGGATGTCTTGCCGCTCATTAAATGTTGGCCCCTTGATGCTGACCGCTATATCACCTTGCCCCAAGTTTTTACACATAGTCTCAAAACAGGTCAACGAAATGTTGGGACGTATCGTTTGCAGAAGATAACCCCACATGCGTTAGCGATGCATTGGCAGATTCACCACGATGGTGCGGCGCATCATCGCGAATATCGTCAAGCGGGACAACAGATGCCCGTGGCTATCGCGCTCGGTGGTGATCCGGTGATGTCTTATATCGGTACAGCACCACTTCCATCCGGTATTGATGAACTCCTATTTGCTGGATTCCTCCGAAAATCGAATGTGGAGATGGTGCCTGCTAAGACGATTGATATGCTGGTGCCTGCGGATGCGGACATCGTGATTGAAGGATATATTGAACCGGATGAGACCTGTATAGAGGGACCTTTCGGGGACCATACAGGGTTTTATTCCTTAGCAGATGAATATCCTTTAATGCACATCACGGCGATTACGCATCGTAAAAACCCTATCTATCAGACGATCATTGTTGGTAAGCCGCCGATGGAGGACTGCTACATGGGGAAGGCGACTGAGCGGATCTTCATGCCGTTGATTAAGACGCAGCTACCGGAACTCGTGGATATGAATCTACCCTTGTTCGGTGTATTCCACAATTTCGCGCTGATTTCTATTGACAAACGCTACCCTTATCAGGCGAAGAAGATGATGCACAGTTTCTGGGGACTCGGGCAGCTGATGTTCAGTAAAATCATCATCGTTGTCGATAAAGAAGTGGATGTCCAGAATGTCGAAGAGGTGCTTTTCTATGTGGGAAGCAATGTTGATCCGAAAAGAGATGTGACAATCGTCGAAGGACCTGTTGATGTATTGGATCACGCTTCCCCGCTTATGGGTGCTGGATCTAAGATGGGCATTGATGCGACGACGAAGTGGGCAGAAGAGGGATATCAACGCGAGTGGCCCGAGGAGATTCGGATGTCTGATGAGATCATCGCGTTGGTTGATGAGAAATGGAAGAAGTATGGGTTTTGAGAAATAGGAGAAAACGATGGCAGAAACGATTTACGATGTTGCAGTCATTGGTGCGGGACCTGCTGGCGCACAAGCCGCGGTCTCAGCGAGCCATCAAATGCGACATGTCTTGGTGCTACATTCTGGGAAGGTGAGTTTTAGTCGCGGGCGTGCTTATTGGTCAAAGTCGGTGGAGATTGAAGATGCCCCGGTTTTTCCCGGTATCATCGGACCGCATTTTGCAAAGGAACTCATGAAATGGATGGAGAGCCGACCGGTTGTTGATTTCATGCTTGGATCGGAGCAGCGGAAAACCGGCATTGATATACGCGATGGGTTGGTGCAGAAACTCACGAGGAATGGCGATCTCTTTGAACTCGAAGCATCTACAAAAACACTCAAACAAAATACACCTTTAGAGATTGCACATTTTAAATCTCGCACCGTTGTTGTTGCTGCCGGGTTTGACGACAAATGGCCCGATATTGAGTTTGAAGCCGGTGAAGAACGACTCTATAAGCAGTATGCGACCGTTTTCCGCTATGCCGGTAACAAAAAAGGGTGGCACGTCTGTATCCGTTGCGATGGGCATCTCCATGTCAATGAACATTTGGCACTTCTGGGTGTCGGTGACTATATCTATGAGGCGGCGATCGGTGCGCAAGATTTTACCGATAAAATCACAATTCTAACAAATGGTAGACTCCACGGTATGTCTCCACCTGTGTTGGAACAGGTGAAGGCACGTAAAATTAATATCATTGAGACGAAAATTAAACGGCACATTGGTGAGAAAACGAATCTTTTGGGATTTGAGATGATTGATGGGACGGAGTTATTTTTCCACGGCTTCCTCGTTGACGAAGGGTTAATCCCGAATACGAAATTCCTTGAAGGGTGGGATTACCAGAAAGACGAAGAAGGTTTGATTATTGCAAACGAAGATATGCAGATGTTAGATAGCAATGGTGACCTGATTCCTGGACTTTTTGCCGCGGGTGATATTATATCCGGTGAGCGAAACCTAATTGCAACGGCATTCGCACTCGGACAAGAGGCTGGTTTATCAGCATCAGACTCCTTGCGCCGCTGGCATTTCCCGCATTAGGAGGCATTTATAGAAGTAATGCAGAATGAGCAAAAAGACACTGTCTATATTATTGATACCCACGCCGAAATATTTCGTGCTTACTACGCGATTCGCGGCGGATTGACAAGTAGTATCACGGGTGAAGCGACACATGCTGTGTTCGGATTCACAGGCACACTGATTAGAATTTTAACCGAACTTCAGGCAAAGTATGTTGTCGCTGCGGTTGATACGCCGGGTGACACGTTTCGCAATGAACTTTATTCGGAATACAAGGCGAATCGTTCACCTGCCCCGGATGATCTCGTGACGCAGATTCATCGCATCTTGCAATTGCTTGAGGCGTTTGGTATCTTGACGCTTGGTAAGCCTGAATTGGAGGCAGACGACATCATTGCCTCAGTTACAGAGGCAGTACTTGACGATCCAGAGGCGCAGGATGTTGATGTCACTATCATTTCGAGAGACAAAGATCTTGAGCAGCTTCTTGGTGATCGGGTGACGATGCTCGACCTTCACAATGATAAGATTATTGATGAGCGTTCGTTGTGGGAGAGCAAGGGTATAAAGCCGGATCAGGTTATTGATGTGCTTGCGTTGATGGGAGATACCTCTGACAACGTTCCTGGGGTCGAAAAAATAGGCTTGAAAACCGCTGCACAATTGATTCAGCAGTACGGTTCTATTGACGGTATTTTTGATAATATTGATGCGATTAAGGGGAAACGTCGCGAAAATTTAGAGAAGGCACGCTCGCAACTTTCCCTTTCACAGGAGCTTGTAACCTTGAAGCGGGATGCTGCTTTGGACTTTTCCTTAGAGCAGGCACGCGTTAA
This sequence comes from Candidatus Poribacteria bacterium, assembly GCA_003635255.1. Taxonomy (GTDB): domain Bacteria; phylum Poribacteria; class WGA-4E; order WGA-4E; family WGA-3G; genus WGA-3G. The sequence goes on from PYJC01000126.1 coordinate 19,145, forward strand.
ACCGCTTGACCTTCAGAAAATCCTCCCGCTGCTTCAGGAATTAGAGCTGAAACGCTATGAACAAGTTGTAACGAAACTCGCAGGCGAGGATGCTGAGTCGCTTACCACACCGATGACGCGTAAGGAACGGGTTGCGGAATTGGCAGAGAAAAAGGATGCCATTTTGGACAAGGGGCGTTACGGTACTGCCGAAACAGGCGATTATTCTGCGATTGTTACGCTTGACCAATTGAATGATCTCGTTGAAACGTTATTGACCCAAGAGATTATCTGTTTTGATACGGAGACAGATGGCTTAGAACGTGAAGCGACGCTTTGTGGGTTAAGTTTCTCGTGGCAATCAGGGCAGGGCGTTTACGTACCTGTTCGTTCGCCTCAACCTGAAAACCATTTGGATACAGACACGGTGCTTTCGGCACTTAAACCGATTCTGGAAGATCCTGTCCTACCGAAATGTGGACATAATTTGAAGTTTGATGCGAGTATTCTTATCAGGAACGGTGTCAAGCTCCAAGGCGTTGTTTTCGATACGCTGCTTGCCAGTCAATTGGTGGACGCACGGACACCTTCTCACAATCTTGATACGCTGGCACTGCTGCATTTAGAGCATAAGATGATCTCTTTTGAAGAGTTAACAGCGGATCCAAACGATTCCACACCTGCTGACGAAGCAGAACAATTGGGTGGACTGTTTGAGGCAGAAGGCACGCAGCAGAAAACAATTGATCAGGTCCCTTTAGAGAAAGCGACTATTTACGCTGCAGAAGATGCTGACATCACGCTGCGACTCTATCACTTCCTCATGCCGAAACTTGAGGAAATAAGCATTACGGAACTGGTGCGCAATATAGAATCGCCACTTGCCCCAATTCTCGCAGAGATGGAATATAACGGTATTGTTTGCGATAGAGATGAACTCAAAAGCCAGAGCAGCGTCATTGAAAAGCTTGTTGATGATCGACAAAAGGAGATACATCAAATCGTCGGTCATCCGTTTAACATCGATTCGCCACACCAACTTGCGCCTGTATTGTTTGAGGAACTCGGGTTTAAACCGGTGAAACGTACACAGGGTGGTAAAGTTTCGACGGATGTCACGGTGTTAGAGGCACTTTCCCTAAGAGAGGATGTCAACGATCCGAAGACGAGTGTGCCACGCTTAATCATTGAATACCGGCGGTATCGTAAGTTACAGAGTACCTATCTTGCGCAGCTCCAGAGTGCCATTGATGCGAGAACGGATCGTATCCATACGCATCTCTATCAATTAACAACAGCGACGGGACGTTTGAAATCTGACGGTCCGAATCTACAGAACATCCCTGTCCGGACGGAGATTGGCAGACAGTTGCGCCGCGCCTTTAGGGCCCCGGAGGGTTATAAGTTAATCTGTGCCGACTATTCGCAGATTGAGCTGCGTATCCTTGCGCACTTTAGCGAAGATGAAAGTTTAATCGAGACATTTACCGAAGATTTAGACATCCATACAGCGGTTGCTTCGCAGGTGTTTGAGATGCCGACTGAATTGGTTACGCGGGAGCTTCGTGATAAAGCGAAGACGATCAATTTCGGTATCATCTATGGGGTTTCGCCAACCGGGCTTGCACGTCGGATTAAGGGGATGCGTGTGACGGAGGCGGCAGCCCTGATTGACGATTACAAGGCGCGTTTTCCGGGCATAGATCGGTTTCTGCAGCAATGTGTCCAGCAGGCATCGGATCATGGCTATGTCACGACGCTCACCGGTAGACGCCGTGCGATTCCTGAAATCTATGCGACGCATCGAAGGCGGCGGAGTCTTGGTGAACGACTGGCAATTAATACCGTGGTGCAAGGTTCTGCTGCGGATCTGATGAAGGCGGCGATGGTGCATGTACAACGTCGGATTGATGCGGATAACCTGCCGATGAAAATGCTGTTACAGATACATGATGAGTTGGTGCTTGAGACACCGGAGTCCCTCGCGGCGGAACATGCTGAGATTGTTTGCGAAGAGATGGAAAATGCGATGTCGTTGCTCGTACCCCTCCGAACAGAGGCGGGAATCGGGGATAATTGGATGACAGCGAAGTAGGATTTTTCTATCAATAAAATTTAAAATTGACAAATGATAAAGGTTGTGATATAATATATTGTAAATTTTAAGGGAAATGTGGATTGTGTCCGCTGCCAAAGTTATGAGAAGTGTTTTGAAAGTTTTATGGTTTAGAACTAGAACCACTCTCATTATGAGGGGGGACAAGGCATCCGACAAGAGGTTGATGATCGCTAATGTTGCAATCTTTCCTATGCTTGCTGCCAAATTTCTGCCTTTGAAAATGCTGACAGTGCTCAGTTTTCTCATTTTCCCGTATTTTCATTCCCTATACCGGTGCTCTGAAACACATTGGTTTACACGAATGCTTCGTGTATTTTCAGGGGCTGCTGTCCGTCAAGTAGCATCGTGTTAGGGTGTACATAATTTCTAAAAGGAGAAACGAGATGAATATCTACGTTGGCAACGTGCCTTACGCGGCCACGGAAGAGGACCTTGAAGCACTTTTTAGTGAGTACGGTCCGGTTGCTACTGCGACAATTATCCGTGACCGATACGATGGTCGATCCAAAGGGTTTGGATTTGTTGAGATGGAAAACCAAGAAGATGGCGAGCGAGCGATAGAAGCGTTGGATGGTCAAGAAATGATGGGACGTCCCCTGAAAGTCAACCCAGCGCGTCCACGTACAGAGCGTCGTGAACCTCGTCGGTACGAAGACGCAGACGACACCGAGTTGTAGTCTGTTTCGCACTGAAATCAGTGCGACTGCACTTGTGTAATGTGAGCCTCTGGATCTGCAGCTGATAAGTTTGCCCCGGTATGGGATCTGTTTTATTATTAAATAGGTCTTGTGCCGGGGCTCATCTGTACAGCACAGAGAGGACGGGGTGGGGAAGCGGTATGGCGTACCATTTCCCCAAAGTTCCATCGGCTGTTAGTTGCGAGTTGCCTAATGGTTTTTCTGCTTGAGGGAACCCCATGTCACAGCGAGTTTACCTGCTGGTTCTACGGCAACTCCTAAGGCAGTCAAGCCGTTATTCATAAGGTCAACGATGTCGTCCTCGGTCAAAGGTGCGTGGAAGAGGCCTACCTCGTCCATAGTGCCTGTGAACCAGTTGCCGCTACCGTCCCAAACGCCGCAACCCCCGATATTTACATTAAAGTCAGATCTGCCGTGATTGATCCAGTTCCCCTCTACCGTCGTTGCATTGCCATCGATGTAGACCTTGGTGAACTTTCGTGTAGCGACAGCGGCGACATGATGCCACTCACCCGGCGGATGTTCGTATGCATTATTATTACTACCGGCTGTAGGTGTCCATAGAGCAACGGTAGTCGGGTTAATAAAACCGAATTCTGGCGAATCGTTCTGACCTATCAAGCCGACACGATTAGAGGTGATATTCCCCGGTTTCACCCAAGCGACGACTGTAAATTCACGCACACCGTTGAGAAGTTTTTGGTTCGTATTGACACAATTGCCTACGCCATCAAAGCCTAAGGCACCGCCAAATCGGCCGTCTACCCAAATCGGTGCGTTGACAATGGTACCGTGGTTATTATTTCCTGACGAGTCCATTGCGATATTTCCGCCACCGTCATCGAACAGCCAAATGCCCATAACACTTTTCTGGTCAATTTCGGCGTTACTGCTATTCACAGCAACGAGACTTATAGCCATCAGTCCCAGACTGAGCAGGACAACTGTTAAAGCATTAAATTTCATTTTAATTCCTCTCACTTTCTTTAGAGATTTACCGCGACACAGCGCGGATCTATTTTATTGTCTAATCCGCTGTTTTCAAAACTATCAGTGCGCGTCAAATTGCCTGATGTTCCCCGCAACGTTAAAAATAGGAGATAAGTACATTTTGACATATTTTGCATAAAAATGCAAGTTTTTTTTCTGACAGCGCTATTTTAATAATTATAACACATATATCTTGATTTTCAAAATGAATTATGGCGAAATAGAAAAATAACCTGAATTCGTTGGATTTCGTTATCGCTCTGCTTACGATTCTACGCCGACTGCTTTACGGACCTTCGCCAAAATTGGTATCGCGATGGCGCGTGCTTTTTCCGCGCCGTCTGCAAGTACTCTATCCAATTCATGGGTGTTGTCCATCAGATCGTTATAGCGGTCGCGTTTGTCGGAAAAGGTGGCCTCCAGTAACTCGAACAACTCCTGTTTCATTGCGCCGTACGCGAGTCCGCCCTCAAGATAGAGTTTCCGCTTTGCAGCAACGGCATTGGCATCTGCGAAGTGCTGATAGATTGCGAAGATGTTGCACGCATTTGGGTTTTTCGGCTCTTCGGGTCGCATGGAATCCGTTACAATACGTTTGACCCGTTTAAGAACTTCGTTTGAAGGTGCGAAAATTGGGATAACGTTGTTATAACTTTTGCTCATTTTTTTGCCGTCAATGCCGGGGATGGTCATCACTTCTTCCCGAATTACCGCTTCAGGAATCGTCAATATGTCGCCATAAGTTTTGTTGAAAACCATCGCGACATCACGCGTAATTTCGAGGTGTTGCTGCTGGTCAAGCCCGACCGGCACAAAATGCGTTCCGAAGAGCAGGATGTCTGCTGCCATCAAAACGGGGTAAGTAAAAAGTCCTACGTTAATGTTCTTATCCTCTTCACGCCCCTCGGCGACGTTATCATCAACTATGGCTTTGTAAGCATGTGAGCGGTTAAGCAAGCCTTTTGCTGTGAAACAGGACAACACCCACGCTAACTCAAATACCTCTGGGATATCCGATTGGCGATAGAAAATTGCTTCATCTGGATTTAACCCCAATGCTATCCACGTCGCTGTCGCTTGATAGGTGAGATTCGTCAGTTCTTTTGGATCTCTGACTGTGGTCAAGGCGTGATAATCTGGTATGAAGTAGAGTGCCTGAAATTTTTCTGCGAGTTCCAATGATGGTTTAAGCATACCGAGGTAGTTGCCGATATGCGGGGGACCTGTCGGTTTAAGTCCTGTTAAAGCAATCTGTTCCAATTTTCTCGATCCTCCTTTTTTGATCTTAATTTTATTGGGACTTACGCAAAAAGCAGTAATTTCGGTACTGTTAACCCCCTAAATCCCCCTTATCAGGGGGACTTTAAAAGGAAATGCGTAAGTCCTATTTATTATAACCCGTTGCGGTGGATATGTCAATCAAACCTGCGAACCTCAACGACATCGCCCCATTTTAATCCCAAACTAATTTCAGCGTTCCCACCGTTTATAGCAATTTCTAACAATCCGTAGCTTCCGATAATTGCCAGAGGTGCACCAACTTCAGATTCGGCATACGCACGGTTGATCTGTTTAAGTCGTGTGTTTCGGACTCTAATTTCATAAGCAGAAGTATCATTGGCAAGGGTGCGTTCCGAGATATTGGTGATTGCATTCCCAAATCTGTCAATTTTCACGATGTGTCCTGTTATCGTGTTCTGGGACACTTGTGGTGTCAGAATCGGGAACTCGACGAGATCTGGCATCAGGGGCCCGATGTTCGTAAGCGGCACCCCGAGAGATAGATGGGCTGCAACGGGTGCGAAAATATCTCTCCCGTGAAATGTGTTACTCACCTCTGGCAAAAAATAATCTGGATTCTGAATTGCCGCCGCATTCATTGCGTGTTCAGCCTTGTTGCCAATATTTTGCAGTAGATAAGTCAATACGCCGTTGTCAGGACAGACGAAAAATGTCCCTTCTATTTCACAGGCTACCGCTTGCCGATCGGTACCTACTCCCGGATCTACGACAATAGTGTGAATTGTACCTTTCGGAAAATAACGGTGCGCGGAATAGATTGTGAAAGCAGCTTCGTGGATATCCTGCGGTGGAATGGCATGTGTGAGATCAACTATCTGCACGTCTGGATTTATACCAAGGATGACCCCTTTCATAATTCCGACGTAAGTATCGCGTATCCCAAAATCGGTTGTAAGTGTAATAATACGAGAGAATTCGTTCATTAGCAATGGTTATAGGTTTGCTTGCATCCAAGCAAAGCTTTTTCGTTGCCCAGTACCGTCGTTTTCTCTACCCTCATATTCGCAGCACCATACGCCATCATAGCCCGCCTCTCTCAAGCAGCGGATTGCCTTTGCGAGATCTATTTCCCCTTCACCAAGTGCTTCACCGCGGTAATCGCCGCGTGAACCTGTCCCATCTTTTAGGTGTGTATGCAAGGTATAGGGTGCGACGATTTCATAATATCTACCGACTGTCTCTAGATCGTGCCCCGCCCAGCGGTAATTCATCGTATCCATATTTGCCCCGACATATTTGGAGCCGACCTGCTCGAAGAGTTCCACCTGCAAATCGCCGTCATTTGTAACGATACCGTGGTTATCCACGGCTAAGTAGACTTGATCGCGTTCGGCAAATTCGAGGCATCGTTTTAGACAACCCGCCATCGCTTCAACCCATTGACTTTCTGGGACAGCATCTTTCGCTGAACCGCCTTCTGTCCGGAGCACTGAGGTTCCGAGCAGTTTGGCAAGTCCCGCGATGCGTTCCATTCGCTCAACTTGAGAACGGATCGCCTCTTCTTCCAGTAAGACGAAGTCATTTCCGGCTGCGAGTGCTGAGACTTGTAAGCCGTAGCCTTCAACCTGTTTTCTGACGGCTTCCGCATTTTGTTCGGGATCGGTGGTCTCCGAATTCCAGACATCGCCAATCTGAAGTTCGACGTACCCGAAACCGGTTTCGCTTGTAAATTTCAGAAAATCGTCAAGCGATTTGCTGGCATAGTTGTAATGAATAAGTCCTAATTTTGACATGAATTTGCCTGCTCCTTTTTACGTAGTAGGTGCGCTTTAGAAACGCTCCATAAGTGTCAATTTAAGGAAAACAACCTCGTGGTCCCAGGTCCGGTAGGTGCGGTTTGCAACCGCACCGGGACCTCGACAGAAACCCCGCGTCCCCTAAAACCCTCTTGATTCCGGTTGGGTTTATTGACTTGGTGCTTGAACCCCCGGGAGGCAGAAGGTGTATAGAGATAAAGCGATTTATTAGGTCACCACAAGATTTCTGCCTCAGATCCGGTTCGGTTGCAAACCGAACCTACCGGCCTGGGGAACCGTTAAATTGACACCTATGGTGCGCTTTAGAAACGCTCCAGTCAAAGGTGTATCGTTAATTGTACACTCTACTGTGATTGCTGAACATGTTTTGCTGACAGCCGACGACTGACACCCCAAAAAAGACTTGCATCTTTAAAGTTGTTATGCTATAATACCTTTGGTAGAAAGCAAGTGTCAAGCAATTTCTCACTTTACTGTCGTAAATTTTTTGAATTATAGGTTTCGCTAAAGCCGAAAAAATTAGAGGGTCGATCAGGATAAAAAATAATGGAGAACTACAGTCGTTTTATGGACCCCAAGTTGGCTGCCATCTACGAAAAAGTCAAGGCAGAACAACGACTCTCTTTTGAAGAGGGGGTCTTGCTTTATGAAAGCCCGGATATTACAGGCGTTGGATTTATTGCTAACCGTGTTCGTGAACGTTTAAATGGGAATGTTGCCTACTATAACATCAACCAGCACATTGATTATTCAAATGTTTGTATTCTCCATGCCCGATGCCACTTTTGTGCGTTTGCTCGAAAAAACATGCAAACCGAAGGTGCGTGGGAAATGAGTGTTGATGAGTTCTTAGACAAGGCGATGTACTCTATTGAGAACGGATGCACCGAAATTCACAGTGTCGGTGGGTTACACCCGAAACTGCCGTTTGACTACTACCTTGACATTATCCGTGGACTCAAAGAACGGATGCCACAAGTACACCTCAAATTCTTCACAGCTGTCGAAATTCATCATTTCTCACGTATTTTCAAAATGTCGATTGAAGAGGTTTTAACGGCGTTGCGCGAGGCGGGGTTAGATTCCTTACCCGGTGGTGGTGCGGAGATTTTTGCTGAGGAAACACGCGAGAAGATTTGCCCGGGAAAACTCAGCGCAGACGGATGGTTAGAGGTCCATGACATTGCACATCGTCTTGGTATTTCCACAAACGCGACGATGCTTTACGGGCATCTTGAGACGAATGAAGATCGAGTAGATCATCTCATTCGGCTCCGTGAACAGCAAGATAAATCTGGTGGGTTTGTGACGTTTATTCCGCTTGCCTTTCATCCTGCTAACACCCGTATGGCTTACTTGCCGTCAACAACGGGGTTAACAGATCTCAGGAGCATTGCGGTCGCGCGTCTCATGCTCGATAATGTTCCGCATATTAAGGTTTATTGGATTATGACGGGTTTGAAAACTGCGCAGGTTGCCCTCCGTTTTGGGGCTGATGATATTGATGGCACCGTGACCGAGGAGAAAATTACACACATGGCGGGAGCGGATACGCCGGAGGCTGTCTCCGTCTCGTCCCTAACGCACCTCATTGAGGAAGCGGGTTTCGTTCCTGTTGAGCGTGACACGCTTTACAACGAGATTATTCGAGAGGGGAATCAGTGGTACAGAAGAGCCGCTTGAGGGTAGGCGCGGTCTCGTTTTTGAACACGAAACCGCTCATTTATCCCCTTTTGAACAAAGAAATCCAGACAGACATTGCGCTTAGTGTTGATGTGCCGAGTCGTGTTGCTACGCTGTTAAGTGAAGGTGAACTGGATGTCGGGTTGATTCCGATTATTGAATATTTTCGTGCGAACCCTTCTGGGACCAATCTCTGCATTCTACCTGATATATCAATTGCATCATATGGAAGCGTCAAAAGCATTCAACTGTTCAGCCGCGTACCGATTCAGGAAATTCGACGCATCGCGCTTGATACGAGTTCTCGTACTTCCGTGGCATTACTTAAAATCTTACTCACTGAAAGATATGGAGTTTCGCCAGCGTTCACAACTTGTGCCCCGACAGTAATTCCAAGTACAGCACTTCAAAACCGTCAATATCCACCTTTTGAGGCTGTCCTCTTGATTGGAGACCCGGCACTTAGACATCTCGGTACAACGGAATATAGTGTTGATCTCGGTGAGGCATGGTATAAGTTAACGGGATTGCCGTTCGTCTACGCGTGTTGGGTGGCGAGAGAGGAAGTATGCCTTGACGACCTACCGCAAGTCCTACTTGAGTCAAAGATGCGTGGTATCACCCAAATCCCAGCTATTGCCCAGATTGAGGCGCGAAAGTTAGGGTTGCCTGAAACCCTTTGTCTCGACTACTTGCAAAATTGCATCAAATATGACCTTGACGCGTCCGCAATCGCTGGCATGGAACTCTTTTATAAGTATGCTGTGAAAAATGATCTCGCACCGTCATGCCGTTCTCTAACTTTTGCATCCAGTTGAAAGGGGAGGGAAAATGGAGACAGTTGAGAAATCTACTAACGGTACTGAGTTTGTGAAGCAGTTTGAAGACTACCTCAAAAGTTGTGGACTTCGTTTAACACAAAAACGATTGGATGTCTTAAACCAAGTCTTTGACTATCCGGGGCATTTCCAGACGGAAGACCTCTTGGTTCAGATGCGTCGAAACGGTTACTTGGTATCGCGCCCGACGATTTATCGAACCCTTCCCTTACTGGTGCAAAGCGGGTTGTTGACAGAGTTTATTGATGCCCAGAAGAATACCCGCTATGAGAGCATCCATTCGTTACGAGAGCACGCACACCTTATCTGTCTGCGGTGCAATCAAATTGTTGAATTTAAAGAACCGCAGATTGATGCCTTACAAAAGGCGGTGTGTGAAGCACATGACTTTAAAGCCGTACGCTTCCGTAATGAGATCATCGGTTATTGTGCTGAATGCCAAGCGGAGATAGAGCCAAAAACGTCTGACGAGAGTGCCGAGACTCCTACTGCTTAAGCCGAAAAAACTTGACATGCGTCTGGAAATGTTGTATAATTCAGAAAAGGCTTCTTTAATAAGGTTATAGACTATAGGGTGATTTAGTTTTAGACAAATTACCGGATTCTCTAAATGTTTGATCTGTCTTTTTCAGTTCCGGTGCGGTTGCAAACCGCACCTACCGGTCCTGGGGTGGTAAAAACTAAATAGCCCTGTTATAGATTACGGCTTATGTATACGCCACAAGTAACCGACCATTACGAAAATCCTCGAAATGTCGGGACTATCTCGAATGCTGACGGCGGTGCGATTGTCGGTTCTCCAGCCGACGGTGAGTTGGTAAAGTTGACGCTTAAGATAGTGGATGACGTAATTGTTGCGGCGAAGTTCCGAGCCTTCGGATGCCCTACTGCTATCGCAAGTGCGTCTGTGCTTACCGAGTTGGCTATAGGGGCGCAAGTCTCAGCGGCACAAGAAATTACAGCGGTACAACTCTCTGATGCGTTAGGCGGGTTACCAGAAGATAAACTTCGTTATGCTGACGCTGCTGAAAATGTTTTAAAAAACGCAATTACTGATTTTCTGTCCAAAAAGGAGGGGCACTCACCATGATTAGTGTCACAGAATCTGCTGCACAGAAAGCGATCACACTCATTAGTAATAGTGAAACTCCGAGTGAATCCGAACTCGGCTTGCGGATGCAAGTTGTCGGTGGCGGATGCTCCGGTTTCCAATATAGCCTCGAATTTGGTGCCAAAAAAGATACTGACAAAGTGTTTGAATTCCACGGTCTGAAGGTTTTCATTGATCCGCGCAGTACACTCTATCTCGCGGGCTCTGTGCTCGACTATAACGACGGGTTAATGGATTCAGGCTTTAAAATAACCAATCCGAATGCTAAAAATACATGCGGTTGTGGCGAGTCCTTTAGCGTTTAATATGTGTGGTTATGTTTTGTAAGCATGCCACACGGACTTGTCTATTTAAAAAAAATATTGCTCTTTATCAAAGCGCGCCCGTAGGGGCGCGCTTTTCAGTAGCGAACTTCCTTGTAGATTTACGCCCACGAAGATCTCAACTCATGCACCTTCAGCGACACCAAAGTCGCCTCGCCGCCATCTGCGTAAATGCTAATATCTGCATTATCCAAATCTGGCAGGAAATAGGAAGTCATCGACAATTCACCATTGTTCCCAAACGCCTCAATAGAGATACGGTCGACCAGGATTTGTAGACAGATTTTGCCATCTTGTGGTGCAAGGGGACCACTTCTTTCGAGGAATGTTAGTTGTTGTTCTGCGACATCATAACGGATGTCCTGCCCACGAATCTTGAAACCGACCCTGTTGGCACTGTTGAGTGCGATTTCAGCACGAATATCAAATAACTCACCTGTTAACCCCGCAAGTGGATCTTCACCCGGTTTAAGCGTAAGATCGCTCCACGCGTGTGTATACGCATGGATGTTTTCAATTTCTGTTACCGGTTCTCGATGCAGACGGATACCCTCTGAAGTCGTCCGAAGCGTCAACTGACAGGGGAAACTCATCTGTTGGTTAAAAGGCATGTCTGGCGGATTACTGCCACTCATCCACGCGATCTGGATACGTCTACCGTCGGTATCTGGCACGTCGCTCCACGTCTGTGCTGCATAGAAATTGGCACCGTAGTCGGCGCGATGTGCTTCGTCTTCTGGTGTAAATGTTGTGCCATCAAAGTCCCCGACAAAATACTTCCCTGCCGCTCCCCAAAAAACCCATTTGGCGTTCTCAGGATCGCCATCAACAGGTAATTCAAAGATGTCAGGACATTCTGTATCTGGAATCTCCAGATCGGATAATCGCGTCCACTCCTTAAGGTTCGTCGAACCGAACAAGGTGTAATCGTTCTTATCAAGGTAGAGTGCCATCACCCATTTTTGCGTTGGTTCGTGCCAAATAACCTTCGGATCTCGGTTGCTTGCGACGATATGTTCGATGACAGGGTTGCCTTCATATTTTATCCAACTTCGCCCACGGTCGTTGCTATAGGCGATACTTTGTGTGAACGGTACCGGCTCTGGCGCGTGGCTACCGGCAGATGTGTAAAAGTTGACAAGCACCGCCTCGTCACCCATCTGGAAACCACCGGTGTTCTTCCAATCCACGACCCCAGATCCGGAGAAGATTGTACCGAGTTCATCCGGGTGGATGGCGTGTGGCAGTTGCTTCCAATGGACAAGGTCTGTACTGACAGCGTGTCCCCAAGTCATATTGCCCCAATTGATACCCGATGGATTGTGTTGGAAAAAGAGATGGTATTCGCCTTTATAATGGATTAACCCGTTTGGGTCGTTAGTCCAGTTGGTTTTTGGTGTAAAGTGGAACTGTGGACGATACGTTTCCTTATAAGCCGTCTGAATCATTAATTATTTCCTTTCTGTTTTCAACGTTACAAAGGGATACATGTGATTTCATTTGTTTTGCAGATTATTTTATGCACATCCGTTATTTTGTCAAGAATCCTCTTTTAGAATCAAAATCATACAGTTCCGTTGATGGTTTGCGAAATGAGTCGGTGTGTAGTAGTTGATAGGGGTGCTCAGAGCCATTATTTTTTTAATTGACATTTGAGGCTTTTTCTGATAGAATTTTGCCAAACCCTTATCTCAGAGGACACAAAGGATGCCGACTGAAGCAGAACTTTACGATGCTGCGCTCACTCATTTTGCCGAAAACGATCTTGAGGCGGCTGTCAATGCTTTCAAAGAATTAGTTGACACGTATCCAGATTATATTGAAGGATACCTTGGATTGGGACACGCTTATGAACGGCTCAGTCGCTATGATGAAGCCATTGAAGCCATTCAGAAAGCGATCGATATTAACCCGAAGGATCCGCTTGTGTATACCAGTTTATCTATGTGTTATCAGCGGAAAGGAATGATCCAGGAAGCAGAAGATGCGATGGCAAAGTCGCAGCAGCTGCAGATGGAAGCATCCGATTCATCTCCGTGATCTTTTAAAAACTTGCTTACATGAAGTTTTTATAGTAAAACCCGTAATTACTTATACACTCACAAAATGGCGAGGATACAATCCTCGCCAGCGGTGGGAGGGTGTTTGTTCCCTGATAAACTGTAAACTTATTTTCGGATTTTACTATAAAATTAATTCGGTAATTTCTTGGGGCAGTCCGGTGCGGTTGCTTAGAAGAAACACCCCAGCAAAAACACCGCACCTACCGGGCCTGGGGAAAATCGGAATTACCGATTTAAATAATTAAACTTCATCAAACCTCGCCACCGAAACATACTGAGGTTCCATAATGCCAAACACTACCTTACTTGATCCAACCTCTCAAGGCGATGTGTCTGCGAAGTTTCTTGCGCCGCGGCTTGATAGTCTTGATGGAAAAGTGATGGGCTTGCTTAATATCACGAAAAATGGCAGCGATATTTTTCTTGATCGCATTGCTGAATTAATGCAGGAACGGTTCGATATTGCTGAAGTGGTTCATGTTAAGAAACCGACCTTCTCGCGTCCAGCACCAGCAGAATTGCTTGTTGAACTGGCGGAACAGGCAGACTTTGTTATTGAAGGGCTTGCTGACTGAGGGTCTTGTATATCGTGCAGTATGCACGATGGAAGTGCTTTAGAAGAGCGCGGTGTGCCGAGTGTGGCAGTCTGTACGGAGGTTTTCTTCGCTGCAGGCAAAGTCCAAGCGCGTGTACTCGGTCATAGCGATTTGGAGCCGCTTACTGTTGCGCATCCGATCCAGAGTTTGACCCCGGATCAGATTCGTGAACGTGCGGAGGGTGCTGTTGAGGAGATCGTTGCGCGGTTGACGAAGAATGGTGCGTAAGTTGTAATTTGCATAAAAACAACAAAACGCTGTAAGGTATTGGTGTTACGGCACAGCGGAGCGTGCCTACTACTATACCCTACGGCGTTTTATATGTGAAATTCCAACACCATTGACTCCCCTGGCTGTAAATCTCGCCATTGTTGTAAGAGTGCCTGCAATTTCTGGCGCATCATCTCAAGTTGTTCATCTGTGATGCTTACGGGAAGCGTCGCGCTGTGTTCCCGAAATAACCCGTTGGAATTAGCGTCTTGGGCATTCGGTGTGTTAGGAAAATCTGCCTGTAGTAGTGCCACAATCGGTTCGGTATCTGTCGCTTCCTTCGGAATTTCAAAAGGACGTTTCGCTTTGGGTTCGCTAAAGTCGGGGATGTCGTGTCCTTTGGCGACGAGTCCGAAGAAGGCATTTTTAAAACCGAGGGTTGTTTCAACGACGTAGTGTGCGAAGTCGTGATGCACGAATCCTCGATGGAGGTGCGTCCAAGTGATACTTCCATCGTCCCGAATACAGGTGAGTGTATCGGGCTTGTGCTTCCACTGATGTTTCCCTTTCTTGAAACGGATAACCATTTGCCAAATCGCTACTTAGAAAATTTTAGGGTTCCCCACAATGTCGCGAGTTTACCACGTGCTTCAACGTCCAATGTGTTCGCAGTCAGGTTGTTAATCTCTTTCTCGTCGAGGACGGTGTTGTAGATGCGTGCATCCTCCACGCGAGCGACGACCCAACCGTATGCGGTGCCGCCAATGAGCGCACGGGGCCCAAAAAGTGCTTCTACATCGCCTGCTTTCCAAGATACGATGGGTCCCATGGTATAATCACCGATGACATCGCCGTTGCGATATATCATGATTTTTGCGTTCCCGCCATCATCTTCGTATGAAATCGCCAGTTGAATCAACTTTCCTGTCTCTTTTTCCTCGAATCCGGGGTTGGCATCCTGCGTGCGTCTGAAGAAGCTGCTGCCAGCCATCCAACGTTTCGGTTGGCGTTCAGCATAGACGATGGCATCAAAGGTATCTCCACTGCTTTTATTGACCGCCAACGTAGCGCCTCTCGTGACATTAAGGTCGTCTAAATAGAGCCATGTTATCAAGGTCTTGTCGGGACCGATGTCGGGACCTTTATAGCCTGTAGTCATTGCCCACTCGTTATTGCCGATGTGCAATTTTCCATCCTTGACCTCAGCATCTAAGAGATCTATCTTGCCAAAATGCCCTGTTAAGTCCTCTAATTCGACACCATTCTCAAAAGTCCAATGCCCGATTAGATCGTCTTTTTTCTCGCCTTGTGCCAACACTGGCATCACGAAACCGGACACCAGTAACATAGAGAAACTCAAAATGAAATAGCGTTTCAAAGGCATTATCATTGTGTCCTCCATTGTTGAAGTAAATGTATGTCTTTTTAGGGTTTCAATGGTTAGCGGCATTGCAACCCAGTTATAGGGGTACAAAAGAGCCACAGGCTAACAGCCTATGGTACAATTAGTTTCAATGGTTAGCGGCATTGCGATGTAATCTATGAAATAGGTAAGGCGAGGTCTGGGGACCTCGCCGTAAAGGTTATTAGGGATTGGTTTATTGGACAAAGATAAATGACCGCGATGAGACGAGTGCCCACAGCAGGTCTTCGCACCCTGCGCGACGTTTGGGACTCTCAGCAATATAGAATTTAGCGGTTTCAAACTCTTCATCAGTCGGAAACCGACTCAATGTGCTGAGATACAATTCAGTAATGAGTTTGCCATTGTCAGGACTCTCCTTAATCAACCGGGTGAGCACGCCGTTAGAACTCCTCAGTTTTTTATGGATGTAACTGGAGTTAATCATGTGGAGTGCCTGCGTTAGTGTCGGTTCCAGTTTCGGATCTAAATCACCGAGGAACTCGCGATTGGAGCGTCCATAGAGCGATAAGAAGCGCGAACTCACCGGGAGTGGCAGTTCCACAGAACGCGTACCAGCCGGATAACGCCCGTACTTTTCTTCGGTCTCCGTAACATCGTTTAAGACATCCAACAAAATCTGTGCCATCATCGGACGCGGATAGAAGCGTGAGAAAAAGCGGTCGTCCAACTGATTTGTTTCATTGGGTTCCGCGGAAAGTTGGTATGTGCGCGAATTGAGAATTTGTCTAATAACGTGTTTTGTATCAAATCCGCTTTTCACAAAGTCGTCCGCCAACGCCTCCAGCAGCCCTTCAACACTTGATGGGGTTGTTGCGCGCATATCGTCAACAGGATCAACGATACCTCTACTGAAATAGTAGCTCCAGAGACGATTCACAGTCGCCTTCGCGAAGTAAGGGTTCGTCGAGGAGGTCATCCAATCTGCGAGTACTTGCAGAATATCGCCCTGATAATCTGGAGAAAGGGACTCACCCCCGAGGAAAGTTGGTTGAGCGACTTCACCCCGGTTGCCTTCTACAGATTGATTTATAACGCGTCCATTGGGATTATAGGAGATGACCTGTTCGTCGTAGAGTTCACCGCCTTGGATTCTGAGCTTTCCGGTGAAGGCAGCGAAGTTCCAATAGTCATCGGTTGTCCATTGGTCGAATGGATGCTTATGGCACCTCGCGCAACTCAGGCGGATCCCCAGAAATACCTGTGCGGTTGTCTCTGCTCTACCCGCGGGCTGCCGCTCAATACGGTAGTAGTTTGGTGGACCAGATAGAGAGGTACTCCCTCGCGCCGTGATGAGTTCTCGTACGACTTGGTCATAAGGTCTGTTTTGTTTGACAGCGTCTTGTACCCATTCGTGAAAAAGCGTCGCGCCTGTTTCTCCAACAGATGCGTTTCCTAACTGCCGAGGATGAATACGCAACATATCGGCTAATTTCAATGTCCGCAGGTTCACCCATTCCGGCGTGTCAAGAAGCGTATCAATGAGGTTCGAGCGTTTGTTCGGACTTTCATCCGAAAGAAACGCTTTTATTTCCTTGGGTGTAGGCAGCCTCCCAATAGTGTCCAAATAGACTCTCCGCATAAAGACATCATCGGTTGTTAATGCAGAGGGACGGATATTCAATTTTTTGAGTTTGGCAAGTACAAATTCATCGATAAAGTTATTGGGTGTAAATTCCGATACTTGTGATGCTACATCTGTTTCGGAAACCCGCGGAATTGTTACAAACGCTGCATCAACAACACCCAAGAAGCGTGCAATAACCGCAGTGCCGCCCCATCGGACACTTGTCACTTCGCCGTTAGGGGATACCTCGGCGACGGGTGCGTCCTTAGATTCATATACAGCTTTTTCGGTTACATCTTCAACAGATCCGTCAGAGAAATAGGCGAGTGTCTGCAGTTGTGCTGTTTGCCCGACATCAGACAGCACGAAAGAACTCGGCTCAATTTCAAGTTTTTGCAGGCGTGGTTCGTCGTCGGAAAAAGGGGTGCCTGCTTCAATCCAGCGGAGGATCGTCAATGCTTCCTCTGAGTTAGGATCGAACCGTAAACCCCCTTCATGCGGTATCTGTCCTGTTGGTTTGAGAAAGAAGAGACTCTGATCGGGTTCGAGGAGGTTGATACGCCTACCTCGGTTGTGATGGACGATCGGTTCATAGTCTGACTCTGGATTCAAGGTCAACAAAGAGAGATTTAGTCCACCCTGTCCGCCAAATTTTCCGTGGCACATGCCGGCTGAACACCCTTGTTTATCAAGGATAGGGGCAATATCTTTCAGAAATTTGACAGACGGTTCTGTCTCGTTCTTGGACAGCGTAGTTGTGGGCAGAAGATTTGCGCTGTCAGTTGCGTTCGCTTGTGCAGCGAGTGGTATCGCTAACGTTAACAGCAACATAAAAGCGAATGTTGCAAACCGAGGGCTTGCGTCCGCTGCCTGTGGACTTTGTACTGTGGTTTTCAATAGGCGTCTCATGCAAATACCTCCGTGAAAACTTCGGTTACATGTTCTACAAACAGAAATTCAACACCTTCTTGAATGTCTTCAGGAACTTCAATGAAGTGTTTTTCGTTACCTTGTGGCAGAATAACTTTCTTAATGCCTGCCTGCTTTGCCGCGAGTATTTTTTCCTTCACGCCCCCGATCGGTAAAACTCTTCCTCTGAGAGTGAGTTCTCCGGTCATAGCGATCTCAGGACTAATCCGTTGCTGAGTGGCAATAGAGGCGAGGGCGGTTGCGATGGTAATACCTGCCGAGGGGCCATCCTTCGGGATTGCCCCTGCTGGCACATGTATATGGATATCTTCTTCTAATACACTTGGATCAAATTTGAGCGCGTCGGCTTGGGATTTGACATAGCTGAGTGCGGCTTGTACAGATTCCTGCATAACATCGCCGAGTTGTCCAGTAATGCGAAGTTGGGTGTGTGCATTCGTCTTTTTGGTGGTAGCCGCCTCAATGAAAAGGATCTCGCCGCCAGCAGGTGTGACAGAAAGCCCTGTTGCGACTCCGACATCGGCTTGACGCCCTGCGATCTCAGAATCAAATTTCGCGGGTCCCAAATATACTTGAATATCCCTTGCTGGAATAATTGTTGGCTCAGTGTTCCCTTCAGCAACACGGCGCGCCACTTTACGGCAGAGGGTACCGAGTTCACGCTCTAAATTCCGCACCCCGGCTTCTCGGGTGTACTCATTGATGACTTTGTCAATGGCGGTATCTTTAATGTGAATCAAATCATCTTTTAATCCATTTGCCGTTAATTGGCGGGGGATCAGGTACTGTTTAGCGATAATCTGTTTTTCGTTGGCGGTGTAACCCGGCAGTTCTATCGTCTCCATCCGGTCACGCAAGGGTGGCGGGATCGTATGGAGTTGATTCGCCGTTGTGACAAACATCACTTTCGAGAGATCGAAAGGGACATCAAGGTAATTGTCGGTGAATGAATGATTTTGTTCGGGATCAAGGACCTCGAGAAGTGCAGAAGCTGGATCCCCACGAAAATCCGATCCGAGTTTATCAATTTCATCAAGCATAAAGACGGGATTGTTTGACTCAGCTTGGCGGAGCCCTTTGACGATTCTGCCTGGCATAGAGCCGATATAGGTACGCCGGTGTCCGCGGATTTCGGCTTCATCATGCATACCACCTAATGAGATGCGTACAAATTTTCTGTCCATTGCGCGTGCTATGGATTTACCGAGCGATGTTTTTCCGACACCGGGCGGTCCAACGAAACAGAAGATCGGTCCCTTCATGTCGGTTTTGAGCATCCGTACAGCGAGATACTCCAAAATCCGTTCTTTGACTTTTTCGAGATCGTAGTGATCTGCATCAAGTATTTCTTGTGCTGCTGTGAGATCTAACGCATCTTCAGTACTCACAGCCCATGGAAGGTTTAACAACCAATCCAAATAATTCCGAGAAACGGTGGATTCAGGTGAGAATGACTGCA
Organism: Candidatus Poribacteria bacterium; assembly: GCA_003635255.1. GTDB lineage: Bacteria > Poribacteria > WGA-4E > WGA-4E > WGA-3G > WGA-3G. Next base: position 38,194 of record PYJC01000126.1, read on the forward strand.
TTTTGGCGAGTCGCTTAAGTTCTTTTTCGGCTGCCTGCTTCGCTTTGTCGGGCATTTCGGTTTTGCGGAGCTGCTCTCGCATTTCATCAATCTCAAGTTCTAAGTCGTCGGCTTCACCAAGTTCGCTCTGAATCGCTTTAAGTTGTTCACGCAGATAGTATTCGCGTTGTCCTTTATTAATAACAGCCTGTGCATTATTCTGGATTTTACTTTCTAATTCGTGCAGGTCGAGTTCTTTAGCAAGAATAACAGCGAGGGTATTTAATCGTTCCTGAACAGAGACTGCCTCCAAAATGCGTTGCTTATCATGGGGTTTTAAATCCAACACAGCAGCGATATAATCGGCAAGGCGGCCGGGTTCATCAAGCATTGTTTTAGTTATACTGCCGTATTCCTCTTGGTAGCGTGAGGACATTTGAACGATACGTTGAAACATTTCATCGTTGCTGCGCACGAGTGCCTCAACTTCTAAATCCGTTTCTGTGTCAGATGCCTCATCTGTTTCATCGCTTCCAATGACGGCGACGCGCGCCTTGACGAATGGTTCGGTGTGTAAAATTTCTTCAATTTCCACCCGTTCTCGTCCATGTGCGAGGAACAAAACATCTTCATCATCAGTTTTGTAGCGGAGGATATGAATCAAACTCCCGATTGGACTGAGATCGTCCTTTTGAATTTCTTTGATATTTTCTTTTGAGAAATCTTTTTTCGGGCGAAAGATGCAAAGTACTCTTTCATCATCCATAGCATGCTCAATAGCCGAGGTAGCCATCTTTCCGGAGAGCGCGACGTGATGCGGTGGAAATGGCGGCACCGGTGGCATGTACGGAAAGACGACAAGGTCGTCGAGCGGTAGAATCGGGAGTTCTTGTATAAGTTCTTCTTGATCGGTAGTATTTTCGGATTCGTTTTCTTTTTCTTCAGTTTTCATGTTTTTCCTCCTTGGGAATGGTTGTCGGTTCGATTTTTTTGAAAAAATCTTTCAGTCGTCAGTTTGCCTCGCAGTGAGAGTTAAAGAGGGTTATTATGACTTCACCTGTCCAAGTGAAGGTCTCAAGACCTCTTTTAACCGATAGCCGATGGAGACCGATTGCTGACAGCCATTCTTACAATCAAGGCCAGAATTGGTAGAGTGTAGTATTCGCGAGAATGCTGGCAATGCTCCACAAACTTCCGCTTATATAGTCTCCGAGCGCGAGTCCGAGGAAAAGTGGTACAGCGCGTCTGTAGGCTTTGAGTCCGCCATGATATAGTATAAGTGCTTTGGCTACATAAGCGACAAAGATACAGCTCCAGAGGTTAGACATCCCCCAACTATTTGCCATAGCATAGCCGAGCGGATGCAGGGGCCACCATAGAAACCGGGTTCTCAAGAGTGTTAATCCGAGTGCGACACCTGCGCCTCCACCTATAAAGGCAAGTGCGGGTACATCAGTGCCTTGTGGATAATTTAGCCAGTTCTCAAGCTGCCGATAAACGCCTCTACCGAACCCTAACGCCCAGGGTCCATAATAGCCGGTCTCGGCACCGTGTCTGTAGTAGCTATCTAATAACAGCCAGAAGACGACGATTGCGCCCACCAAGGTTGCTATGAGGATCGCGGCAGCAGTGTGCTGTGGACGTATCCCTCGCCGTTCTGAGATTTTTAATGCCTCCAATTCTTGCGGCATCGGGTGTGCTCGATACGCTCGGTTGAAGAACATGTACAACGAAAAGACCGCTTTTGTACTGGCTGTCAACCGTTGAGAACCGAACGTTGTCACGATTAACCCGTGTGGGTCGACTCTGTGCAAATCGTGAACCAAGAACCCCAATTCGGCACGAAGTCGGGCAATCATCGTTGCGAGTAGAAAATAAAGCCCGAAAAAGAGCGGAATCACCCAAAGTGCCATCCCAGCCTTATAGGAAAACACTGTCAAAAACAGCGTCCCGCCCATAATACCAATGAACGCGATGTGGTAAGGCATCGGTTCACGTTGCATATCTATCCGAGAGGTACCGCGTAGTCCATCTACGATACCCGTAAAAACTCGCTTGAGATGCGTTCTTCCGACCCAAGCGGCTGTGCCGAGTAGCACCATATACGCCCCGAAGCTTTGGGCATCGGCGTAAGGGTACCCCGGCAAGTTCCGCACGCCAAGAACACTGCCTGCCATTAACTCAAATTTGTATACCCAATAAAACACCCAACAGGAAAAAAGCAGGTCGAGTGGAATAAGGAAACTGATTCCAATCGCAAAAGGATAAAACGAGAGGCGTACACCGCCCATTGCGTTCCAAGGACGACCGGTGAAGTGTTGATGGATATTTTGTCGTTTAACAGGCAGATACGGGACTGCCGGATAAATCGAGTTCAGCAAATTCAGGACACTAATGGCTGTGGCAATCCCAAAACCGAACCACATGAGTTTATTTTTAAAAAAACGCGTATTCGTTTCTGTCATCGCGAGCGGCAGTTGGATAATCGGATAGGTTAGCCGTTCACGTTCCGTCCATTGGAGACGCAGCAGGGTGTTGATACACAGCATCACGAACATCAACACAAGAATAAAAAGTGTCCACCATGCGGCTGGTCCTGCCCAAGCGGTCAGATGTGCCTTACGGTAAAGGCTTGATTGCCCTTCATAATATCCTGACAAGACGCTGGCATCTTGCACGGTTAACCATGTTGGAAGTTCCTTCCAAAAGAGTTGTTGCCACTCATTCTCCGATGTTGCGAACCGAAATGGATGTCCGAGTATCGTAACCAGGATCTCCATCATATCGTGCGAACAGAGGGAAGAAACGATGCACAACATCACATAGATTGTGAGCAATTCTGGCGGTGTCAACCGTAGTGCTGATGACAGTTTTCCCAATACTGCGCTGAGTACCATCAGCCAAAAGATGATGAAAATGACGTTAAACAGCGGATGAATCAGTGTCGGATGCGTATATCGGACTACCTCTAATTCGATGATCCAGAAAACATTTAGCGGAATTAGAAGCATCGCTATGACAAATGCCTTAGGCGTTAAACCCCGCTCACCGCTGAATACGGAAGACGTGTTTTCCTCATTATGGGTTTGCGAACTACGCGCGATAACACCCTTATTGCCCGTCATATTTCAGCCTCTCGTATACGCTATCTATCGAATCCATCCGCGTTCGCCTTCTATGAGCACCTCCGTTTTTAGTTCTGCACAACGCTGCTGATAGTCCCGCAAGGTTTTTATTGCTGCTTCTCCGGTGAGGACAGTCGGAAACTGCCCCCCGATTTCAGGGGTCTCTGAGGTTTCCGTAGGTTTTCCTGGACGTACCGATTTCTTAGGTGGATCCGTCAAAATAGGGATTAGCTCAATAGATTTCAGGACTCCAGCATTAAACGTTGCCTTCGGGATGACTATGTGCGAGTGTTGTTTATCGTAAGTATCATAGATAAAATCTGAAAGACTGTAGACGATCGGTTTATTTTGGTACAATTCAATGCCGCCAAAGGTATGTAACTGCTGGCATAGCACTATGTCTGCGCCAGCGTCGATGAGTGCGTGTGCGAAAATTCGCTGTCGCCCGATTGCCTCATCTGCTGAACGTCCTTGTTTTCCCCAATGTAGCCAAACAACAACGAGTGCCGCTTTCGTGCGTGCTTGCTTGACAGCATCCGTCATTTCACTATAAACGGCGTAAGCGAGTGGGTCTTCAGTGTATCGCGTGAAGGCATTCACTCGATAATATGCCAACAATGCGACCTGCTGCCCAGATTCAGTTTCCTCTACACCGAGTGATACCCATGCTGGGAGTTTTGCTGCTTCAGCATCAGTTCCCGCACCGATCGGTTTGACATTATACCACTCCAGTTCAGTGATTGTATCTTCTAACGCCTCAAATCCAAAGTCCATGATGTGTGGTGTAGCTAAAGAGACAGCATCAAATCCGGCATTAGCGATGGCTCTTCCGAGTCCGGGTGCTGAACGAAAAGGATGTTCGATACCGTATCGCGGTTCTCCTCGCTCTGAGATGCTCGCGTTTAACGATGCGGTAGCAATGTCCGCTGACTGAATCAAGGCGGTGGTTCCCTGAAAAAACACACCCGCCCCACTCCTTTCAATCACGGGGGTCATACGGCTACTGATAGTAATATCACCGACAGCGAGCACTGAAATCTCATTAGCAGCACTCGTTTCACTTGCTAAGGTATCTGTCAGCAGCGTGTTGGCGAATACCGTGCACAAAAGCCCCATCATCAGAAGGCGTATTTGGAACTTTTTGCATTGTAGGTTGGTTATGGGATTTTCGAGACGTTTAAATTTCATTGTTCTTCTGGGTTTTCATTTAGATCTTCATCAAGATCAATATCTACGCCGAATTCATCAAACAGATTATCCGCTTTTAGTTTCATTCCGAGTGCGATAAGGGTTTCAGATAAAGTGAGCCGATCAATTTTTGTTGCTTCAAGCGTTTCGGTTTCAGAGGTCAAATCCGCTCGCAGTGCGTCTTGGTTTCGGCGTGTCTGTTCTCGTAGAAGTTTCGTCTCGTTAGTGAGCCGATCAATTTGTGCTTGGAATTCACGGGCGAACTCATCTACAAGTGCTGACAATTTCTGGAGGTCTGCCTCGCCACGTCCAGCGATTCCATCGAGTCGGACATCTATCCGCGAATCAACGAGTGCTTCAATTTTGTCTGCTGTTAGCAGCAAATTCTCGTTTTCAAGTTGTCCAGAAAGTTTGCGAATATCGGCTTTAACGTCTGCTATTTCGCCTACGAAGCGTTGCTCCATCGCTGCGAGTTTATCATCAACATGCTGACGCGTTTTCTCTAAGTCTTGGGTAAGTGTTCGCAACCGCTTGTTATAGTTCCGGATATACCTTCCAACGATACTATCGCGAAGGTATTCCTCTAACTGCTGCGCCTTCCGCGTCTCCGTCTCAGTTTCCGTATCGTCAACTTCGGGTTCTTGGACATTTACATCTATAGGTGTTTGCATGTTTGTGACTCTCCGTCCTTAGTTGCCTTACGCACGTTTTGGCGGCTTAAGGGTAATTATAGACATTATCGGACTGGACTGGGCTGTCGGCATCTTGGAAACCGTCATCTGATTTGGGAGCCGCTTCTCGGTTTGCATTGAATTCTCGCAAGATGCAACTGACGATTTCTTCTGTATACGCCTGTGCATCTACACGTTGCTGATTTGCCTCCCATGCCATCCGTGCGGCGGCTTCAAAGTATTCGGCATGTTTATAAGCATCAAGGATATCTGTGCCTCGTGAAAACGTTCCGTGTCCGACCCAATAAAGGATATGCCGCGCTGGATCGCCGCCATTCTGGAAGAGTCGTAGACTCTCATAAGAGAGTTCTGGGATCCCCGGTGCGCGTTCCTCAACGAACCCGATACCGCCAGAGGGGTCATATATAATAGGCGTTTCCGGTTCGTATCCTCTGAGAAAATCGTAAAATTTATCTGGTGCGCCGTGTTCTGTCCGCGAAATTAGGTTCAGGAACTTCGGTTGTAGATGGACGAGTGCATTAAACCCGTGTTCCGCTAATTGCTCAAAAATGAGGAGGTAATGGAACATCTCACTCGTTGGTGCAGGGGGCGCGACCCCATTTTGACTTCGATCCAAAGTCGTCTGATCTGGTGTACCGAAACGCATCCGATAATGTGTGCCATCTGGTTCTACCTCAACGAGCGTTAAATTGAGTGCCGGATGCTCAATACCAATCATGTCCAGACGTGAGCCTGATTTTGTGAGTAGCACGTGTCTGCCTGCCAACCCTGTAACAACGATCTGCGGGGGTAATTGGTAGCGCGGTGATACCTCATAAGAGATGAGACAGGCATCGTCGATCGTTTCAGTTAAAATTGCCCCCATATTACCGGCAGTCGCCCATAGATAGTCGTGAGCGTGTGCATGTGCCCCTACCCACCCCATCTGTCCTATCAAAGTCCCACATTCGCTATCGGGCGAGATAGGGTGTAAGTTGGGATGGTATCCGCGTTCTCGCCAGCGTTCATAGCGATATGTCTGTGGCGGTGGTGCTGTTAAGGCGTTTATGAGGTACGGATTGACTAATGTTGAATCCACTCGCAATTCGACTCCCGGATTAGAATTACAACTCAGTTTCCAGCGTGATATCTTCCTCTTATTGTAAGTATACCATGTCTAAGAAAAAAGCGCAAATTTTAATGGTTATCAGTTGTTTAATGGTTATCAGTTGTCAGTACGGTTGTC